>JANNNF010000233.1:0-2456 GCA_031398405.1 Rhodobacterales bacterium
CAAATTCCATGATCACGTCATCCACCTTTAAACTGCTGCCCGCCACCGCCAGTACGGCCTTCACCACGCCCCTTCGTTCTGCCTTGAGGATGTTTTCCATCTTCATCGCCTCGACCGTGGCCAGGGCCTGACCTTCCTGCACCTCGTCCCCCGCCTGCACCATGACGCGAGAGATCAGGCCCGGCATCGGGCACAGCAGGTACTTCGAGGTATCAGGCGGCGTTTTCTCAATCATCAGGCGGGCGAGTTCGGCGGCACGGGGGGTGCGAACGTGGCATTTCAAGTCGGCCCCGCGCAGGCGCAGCCGAAAGCCGCCGCTGATCTTGGCGACCTTCATCACAAGGGGCTGGCCATCGACCATAAGCCGCGCCAGAGGCTGGCCCGGCGTCCAGTCAGATGTCACGCGCAGGCTGGTGGAGCCAATACGCACAGTCGATCCGGCGCTGTCGGCAGCAATGTGCACGGCCAGATCCTGCCCTTGCAGGCTGACCACCCAGTCATCGCCCACCCGGCGCTCGTGGTTGTCCATGGTGCCGGAAATGCGCGTCCGGCGAATTTCAGCGACCCGGTTCATCGCAGCAGCCGAGGCCGCTACGCGGGCGACCAGCGCGTCGTCCAGCGTGGCCCCCTGAAAGCCGTCGGGGTATTCTTCGTCGATAAATGCGGTGGTGATATTGCCCGACACAAACCGCGGATGGTCCATCACCGCCCCCACGAAGGGCAGATTATGGCCAATGCCTTCAACCTCGAACGTATCGAGCGCCAGACGCATTTCCTCTATCGCGCCCAACCGGGTCGGGGCCCAGGTGCACAGCTTGGCGATCATTGGATCGTAGAACATGGAAATTTCACCGCCTTCAAATACACCGGTATCATTGCGCACGATCCCGGTGGCGGTCGGGCCTTCAACAGGGGGGCGATAGCGGGTGAGGCGGCCAATTGACGGCAGGAAATTGCGATAAGGGTCTTCGGCATACAGGCGGCTTTCCATCGCCCAGCCATTGATCTTCAGGTCCTCCTGACGGAACGGCAGTGGTTCCCCCGCCGCCACACGGATCATCTGTTCCACCAGATCGACCCCGGTGATCAGTTCGGTCACAGGGTGTTCGACCTGCAAACGAGTATTCATTTCAAGAAAATAGAAGTTGCGGTTGCCGTCGACGATAAACTCCACCGTGCCTGCCGAGGTATAACCGACAGCGCGGGCCAAGGCGCAGGCCTGTTCCCCCATGGCTTTCCGCGTGGCCGCATCCAGAAACGGCGAGGGGGCCTCCTCGATGACTTTCTGGTTGCGGCGCTGGATCGAACATTCGCGTTCATGCAGATAGACGCAGTTGCCGTGCTGGTCGGCCAGCAGTTGAATCTCGATGTGCCGGGGTTGGGTCACGAACTTTTCGATGAAAATCCGGTCATCGCCAAAGCTGGCGGCAGCCTCATTCTTTGACGATTGAAAGCCTTCGCGGGCATCGGCATCATCCCACGCGATCCGCATCCCCTTGCCCCCGCCGCCCGCGGATGCCTTGATCATCACAGGATAGCCGATCTGCCCCGCGATCAACACCGCCTCATCAGCATCCGCGATCAGGTCCATATGGCCCGGAACGGTGGAAACCCCGGCCTCGATGGCGATTTTCTTGGAGGTGATCTTGTCGCCCATAGCCTCAATCGCGGGGCTTGGCGGGCCGATGAAGGCCACCCCCGCGGCCTCTAATGCCGCGGCGAACAAACGGTTTTCGCTGAGAAAACCATAGCCAGGATGCACCGCCTCGGCCCCCGTCGCCTTGACCGCCGCCATGATCTTGTCGATCACAATGTAGGATTGGTTGGCGGGGGATGCGCCGATATGCACCGCCTCATCCGCCATGCGCACGTGCAGGGCGTTGCGGTCGGCGTCGGAATACACAGCCACCGTGGCAATGCCCATGCGGCGCGCGGTCTTGATCACGCGGCAGGCAATTTCACCCCGGTTAGCGATCAGGATTTTCTTGAACATCATATGGCCCCCCTCAGGCACCCGGACCGGGCCGGGCATAGAAAAAGGCCACCCGGGCGTGGTGCCCGGATGGCCTTTGATGTGGATTGCGACCGCCCAAAAGCGGTCAAAAGATCACTGGCAGGGCGGCAGGCCGATCTGAATGCCACACGACGCGCCACCGATAAGCGCGCCCACAAGTGCACCTTTGGTTTTGCTGCCGCCGGTCGCATCGGCAATGACAGCACCGGCAGCAGCGCTACCAAGGGTGCGCACTGCCGCGTTGTTGGCGGGGCTTTGGCCATAGCTGTTGGTGCAGCCGGCAACGGTGCCCGCCAGAACAAGTGCCAGAACGGCGAGGTTGATATTACGCATGATGTACTGCTCCATCTCAGGGTTTTTATTATTTGCAGTAATAGCTGACCTTGCGGGATAGAAAAATGAAAAAACGCGGCATTTTGCGCGTCGGCGGCGAGTTGCCCAT
>JANNNF010000265.1:0-10530 GCA_031398405.1 Rhodobacterales bacterium
CCCAAGCTCTGTCCAGAATCCCGCGCGCGTCCGTATCTGAAATCGCGCGGTACAGGTTGCCAATCGGCGCCGCGCCAAAGCCCAGTTCGGTAAAGCTGAGACCGCGTTTGATCCACATCCGCGTTGCTTGCGTCATCGCATCCTCGTTCTTTTGGCTTGATCGTATCAAGGGTCTGTCAAGGTGATGACACCTTTTTTCAGGATGAAACATCCATAAGGCCCAGCGTCAGCCGTGCGGATCACCGCAAAGGCCTGCTTTGCGGCGGCGTAGAATGCAAACCGCTCGACCGCTTGCATCTGCACAACCCGCCCTTCGGCGTGGTCTATCACCGCCTGCATCCGGGCAAATACCGGCACTTGGGCCTCGGGGTTGCCGACCACCTCCATTCGCGTGACGGGGGCATCCACGAAGGTATCCAGCGGCATCAGGGTCAGAATTGCCGCCGCAGCGCGGGGAATGTCGCACCCCGCCATGTCGATCAGCCGTCCGTGCGTTGTGTGGGCGGCAATCCTGGCGGCGGGGTGGTTCACATCGCAGATCAACACATCATCGCCATGCCCCATGCGCATCAGCACATGCAGCACATCGGCGGTCAGGACGCGGTCTATCCCCTTCAGCATGGCTTTTACTTCACGGCCCCTGCGGCCATGCCCTTAATGATGAAGCGTTCCAGCACGATGCCAATCACGATCAGCGGCAGGATGGCAGCAAAGGAAAGTGCCGCCATCGACCACCAAGATATGCCTTGGCTGCCTGTCTGGCTGGCCACCAGCACAGGCAGGGTATTGGCATGGGTCGAAGTCAGCAAAGCCGCAAAGAAATATTCGTTCCACGTCAGTACAAGGGACAGGATGAAGGCCGCGACCATGCCGGGCAGGGCAATTGGCAGAATGATGGTGATGAATGCACCCCAGACCGACAGCCCATCGACGAGGGCGGCTTCCTCTACCTCGGTCGGGATGGACGAAAATTGATCCCGCATGATCCAGATCACGATGGGCAGCACTGACAGAGTGTAAAGCAGAATCAGACCGATCCGCGTGTCCAGCAGCGCCAGTTCCTTGTACAGCACCAGAAAGGGCAGGGCCAAAACCACAGGCGGCAGGATCAACTGGCTGAGGAAGAAGAAAGAGATATCGCCGTTGCGCATATAGCCGAACTTGTAGGAAAACCGCGACAACCCGTAGGCCGCCAGCGACCCCAGCATGACGGCAAGGGTCGAGGCCGAAAGTGACACCACCACCGAATTGCCAAACCGCTTGAAGAACTCATCCCGCACGGTCGATTGCGCTGACCATGTTTCCGGGGCAAGGCCGATGGTTTTCCAGCCCAGCCATTTGGGCGTGTAATCCACCCAAGGCACCATATGGCCCTGCATCACGTTGGGGGCCATTTTGAAGCTGGTCGTGATGGTCCAATAAATCGGAAACAGGCAGATCACCGCCCAGATGATCAGGGCCCCATAAACCGCCGTGCGCCCCGCCCACCATTTGGCGCGAAAGCCCCGGTCGCTGGCGGCGTCGTGAAAGATTTGGGTCATCAGGTCGGTCCTCAGGTTCCGGGCCTTGTAAAGCGGTCTGCAAGTTTCATCAGCCCGGTCATCGCGATCACGATAATGACCAGATACACCATAGCTAGCAGGGTGCCGTAGCCGACGTTGGACCTGTCACGGTATTCGCGGAAGATAAAGCTGGTCACTGTGTCCGTCGCCCCGCCCGGCCCGCCGGACGTAACGGCGATGACGATGTCAGCCAGCTTCAACTTAAAGATGATGCGGATCAGCACGGCGGTGATTGACACCGGCAGCATCAGCGGGAAGGTCACTTCCCAGAAATTGCGCCAGCCGTTTGCTCCGTCGACCTTGGCCGCCTCGTGCAATTCCCTGGGAATGGCCTGAAGCCCTGCAAGGATCATGATCATCATGAAGGGAATGTAGGTCCAGGCATCCATCACCATGATGGTGGCTCGGGCGATTTCCGGGCTACCGAAAAAGCTGGGATTATCCCAGCCAAGGTGGCGCGCCAGACGCGCGATCGGGCCAAAGCGCGGTTCCAGCATGGATTTTCCGATCATCCACGACACCGCAATCGGCGACAGCATCAGGGGCAGCAAGAATGCCACCCGAAAGAACTTGCGCGCCCGGATTTCGGAATTCAGCAGCAGCGCCAGCCCGAACGCGATGGAATATTCCACAAGGATTGCAAGGGTATACCAGACCATGTTCAGAAGTGCGTTCCAGTAGAACGGGTCGTGCCACATCTGCACAAGGTTTGCGACACCGTTGAACTTGCGCCCATCCGGCGAGGAAAGGTTCCAGTCGGAAAACGCGATGATCAGCCCGAACAGCAGCGGAAACACCGTCAGTGATACCACGAACAACGCAGCCGGCAACACGAACAGGGTGCGCTTGCCTTGCTCGCCATAGAGCAGCACTTGCCCCCAGCACAGCGCGGCCGACCACAGCAGATAGGCATACAGAGTGGGCCGCCAGTTGGTGAACCCCAAGTTCATTTGCCCGGCTGCATCCAGCGCCTGAGCCAGTGCCACAGCGGCCAGCAGGGCCGCCGTGCCCCACATGATGACGCGGCCAAAGCGGCGACGCGCGTCCGAGATGTTGTCATTTGTGACAACGTGAAGTGTGGTGCCGCTGCTCACGCCGAATTCAACCTTTCACGAGATGCCGAGCGCGCGAACGCGCCCGGCGGGTTTGGCTGCTGGAAAGGGCAGGGGAGGGGTTTCCCCCCGCCGTGCCCCTGTCTTTGTCGCCATCACATGCCCAAAGATGCCTTGTAGAGCGCAATCTGGCCGTCACGCCCGATCTGGTCGGTGATCTTTTCCCAAGCCGCTGCAATGGCATCGGCGGTTTCCTGAGCCGATTTATATTGCCCGGCAAAGCCCTTGGCCAGTTCATCCTCGGCCACCGAGTAATACTGGAAGATGCCGGGAATCCGGGGTTCGATTGCCGAGTTCGGGTGGTTGTAGCTGTCAAGGTTCGACCCGAGATAGTCTTCGACGAACGCCCGGTCATAGCCTGCCGCTTCCCATTCCTCATACTGGAACTGGCTGGTGCGGTAGGGCTGATACCCCGACGGATAGGCCGCCATCCAAAGTGAGATGTCCTTGCCACCCAGATGGGCCGCCGCAGACCAGGCGGCTTTCTTGCGCTTCTCATCGCCCTCAACCAGCGAGGTGACGTAAACCCCCCAGCCGATGTACGCCATGTTTGGTGCATAGTTCGGCCCAGACGCCAGCGTATCCCACGCGCCGGTGACGTTGTTGTACACATCATCCGACCCCGGCAGGATCGAGAACGCAGTCACATCGCCCACGACCGAACTGTCCGAGGTGCGCGCGTTGGACCCGACATCCCCCCACCACGAGATCATGGACCCCGTGCCGGCCAGGAATTCCTGGAAGGCCGTGGTGCCCGGATCGGCGTTGATCTGGTCAGCCGGGCCAATCGACTGCACATCCATCACATCTTGAATGGCGCGCACGAAGGCCGGGTTGTTGACGTAGGGCTTCATGGTTTCCGGATCGAACAGCCATGCCTTGTTGTCGGGGTGCTTGGCATAGGCCGTGGCGCGCGATTCGAGGAAATAGAACCCAAAGCCGCCCCAGCCCTTCAACGGGTCAAGATAGCCGTAGGCGGGCAGGCCCGTCAGCGGGTCGCTCTTGCCCGCCAGCGCCTTGGTGACGGTCTGCACTTCTTGCCAGGTCTTGGGGGCCTCGGCCATGCCGGAAATAGAGCCGTCGCCGAAGTAATCCTTGCGGTAGGCAAAGGTATGGCAGTCACCATCCACCGAGACCCGGTAGGTCTTGCCATCCCACGTGCCAACGGGGGCTTGCAGATAGGCCACGTAATCGGCCATGTCGATCTGGGTTTTTACCCAGTCGGGCATTTCCGACAACAGGCCGCGCCCGGCGGTGTCGCCTTCAAACGGGGCACCCATGGCGAGGATGTCGAAATCCACCGTGCCGGTGGCAATCGACTGCTGCAGGCGGGCGTTATAGTCGGCCTGCGCCAGATCAACCCAGTTGATCTTGGCCCCGGTGTAGGCCTCCCACGATTTCAGGAACCCGCGGAACAGCACGTTGTGCTGATTTTGGTTGTTCAATCCAAGGAAGGTCAGTTCCACCCCGGCAAATTCGCCTTCCGTGACGCTGGCCTTGGTGGCCTCAAGGCACAATTCGCCCACTTGCTGCCAATGCACGTCCGTCGGGCTGCCCTGACCTACGCCCGGAATGGCCAATATCTTGGCACGCAGGCTGTCTTGGGCTGCGGCTGGTTTCATCGACATCGGCAACAGCGCCATCGCACCCAATGCCGTTGCACCTTGCAGCATGCGGCGTCGGCTTATCTGGGCGCGCTGCATGGCCTCGTAAATCTCTACCTTCACGATATCTCCTCCCATTGATGCCAATCTGCGCCGCTTGCGGCCGTTGGCGGATTTTTCCTGTGTCGTCCGTGATGTGGTTTGGCTGCGTTCTGCCACGGCGGTGTGCCATCGCAAACGGGGCCTCCCCTCCCCGTCGCAGCGTAGCGTCGGGTAAGCTACGCAGGGGGCGGGTGGGCTGTCAAGATTCTAACATGTTAGTATGATCAGCATGTGGACAGCCCCCGTCACAGCGGCTAGCGTCAGCGCCAGACCAGTAGGGGGGCGTACATGGCCGAAGTCACAATTCGCAATTTGCGCAAATCCTATGGTGGCTTGCAGGTGATGCACGGGCTGGATCTGGATATCACTGACGGGCAGTTCGTGGTGCTGGTCGGGCCGTCCGGTTGCGGCAAATCCACCCTGTTGCGGATGATCGCAGGGCTGGAGGAAGTGTCCGGCGGCGACATCAACATAGGCTCGGCCCGGGTGAATAACCTGCCGCCAAGCGAGCGCGATATCGCGATGGTGTTTCAGAACTACGCTTTGTATCCACATAAAACCGTGGCCGCGAATATGGGCTTTGCGCTGAAAATGCGGGGCATGGACAAGGCAGCCGTGCGCGCCAAGGTAGAGCGTGCGGGCGAGATTCTGGGGCTGACACCCTATCTGGATCGTTTCCCCCGCGCTCTGTCGGGCGGTCAACGCCAGCGGGTCGCCATGGGCCGCGCCATCGTGCGCGACCCCAAGGTGTTCTTGTTTGATGAACCCTTGTCAAACCTTGATGCCAAGCTGCGCGTCCAGATGCGGGCCGAGATCAAGGAACTGCACCTGCGGCTGAAGACAACGACCGTTTATGTGACGCATGACCAGATCGAGGCCATGACGATGGCCGACAAGATCGTGGTCATGCAGGGCGGCAGGATCGAACAGGTGGGCGCGCCGCTGGACCTTTACGACCGCCCGGCGAACATCTTTGTCGCCAGCTTTATCGGCAGCCCGTCGATGAACCTGCTGGACGGGCGCATCATTGCCGGGGACGGCGGGTTGATGGTCGAAACCGTTGGGGCCGTGTTGCCGCTGCCCGCCGGGATTTCGGTGGAGCCCGGCCAAGCGGTGGTCTATGGCATCCGCCCTGAGGTGCTGGAAGTGGCGCCAGTCGGTCTGCAAGGCACGGTTGCAGTGGTCGAACCCACCGGGTCTGAAACTCACGTCATACTGCGTGTGCAGGGGCGAGAGATGACAGCGGTGTTCCGCGACCGGGTATCCTTCCGTCCCGGCGATGCGCTGACCCTTGCCCCCACGCCGGGCGCGGTGCATCTGTTTGACAAGGCGACTGGCGCGCGGATCTAACATTGGAGGGGTTATGCTCAAAGGGATCGACAACCGGCTGAACGCCGAAGTGCTGGGGTGCTTGCGCGCCATGGGCCACGGCGATGTGCTGATCGTGTGTGACACCAACTTTCCCGCAGATCAGGTCGCGCGCGCCACGGTCACGGGCAAATTGCTGCGGATGGATAACCTGACGGCGGCGCAGGCTGTCAACGCGATTCTGACCGTACTGCCGCTGGACACCTTCGTGCCGGACTTCGCGGGCCGGATGGAGGTGGTGGGGGATGCCGCCACATTGCCGCCGGTGCAAACCGAGGTTCAGGCCGAAATCAACGCAGCCGAGGGCAAGCCCCGCCCGATGATCAGCATCGAACGCTTTGCATTTTACGACATGGCCCGCGCCGCCTATGCCGTGGTGCAGACGGGCGAACGTCGGTTTTATGGCTGTTTTATGCTCCGCAAGGGCGTGATCGCGCCAGAGGTATGACCCGATGAAACCAATTGTCATCCTTGGCATCTTCGTCGCCGACACCGCCTATCGGGCCGAACGTCAACCCAAGATGGGCGAAACGATTCTGGGCACCTCTTTCGTCTTGGGGCCGGGCGGGAAGGGGTCGAACCAGTCTGTCGCGGCCGCGATGGCGGGCGGCCAGGTGCATTTCATCACCCGTCTGGGGCCAGATGCCTTTGCCGAGATTGCGCAGGCCACATGGGCAAAGGCCGGCGTCGTGCCCGAGGTGACGGTAGACCATGACAGCTATACCGGTGCTGCCTATATCTTCATTGAAAACAGCACCGGCAATAACGCGATCATCGTGGCCGCAGGGGCAGCAGGCCGGGTGTCGGTTGAGGATGTGGAAGCCAAGCGCGACCTGATCGAAGGTGCCGCCGTCTTTGTGACCCAGCTTGAACAACCCATCCCCGCCGCAATCCGTGGGCTGGAGATTGCCCGAAGCGCGGGCGTGACCACCATCCTGAACCCCGCGCCCGCAGCGGAATTGACCGACGCGATGCTGGCCCTGTGTGACTATATCACCCCCAACGAATCCGAGGCAGAGGCGCTGACGGGCCTGCCCGTAACCACAGTGGATCAGGCGATTGCTGCTGCCGATGCGCTGATGGCGCGGGGTGTGGGGGCGGTGGTGATCACGCTTGGGTCGAACGGCGCGCTCTACCGCGACAAGACCCAAACCGTGCATGTGCCGGTGGTCAGTGCGGGCGCGGTGGTGGAAACCACCGGGGCGGGCGATGCGTTCAACGGCGGCTTTGCAGTTGCGCTGTCGGAAGGGCAAGGCATCCCCGATGCGATGCGCTTTGCAAATGCCACGGCGGGTATTTCGGTGACACGCGCGGGCACTGCACCGGCGATGCCGTCACGCGCGGAAATTGAGGCTTTGTTGATAAAGGGTTAGACCATGCGCATCACCGCCATCCGGGCTTTGGACATTCGCTTTCCGACCTCGCGCAGTCTGGACGGATCGGATGCGATGAACCTCGCGCCAGATTATTCGGCGGCGTATTGCATTATCGAGACCGCCAGCGGGATGCAGGGGCACGGGCTGACCTTCACCATCGGGCGTGGCAACGACCTGTGCGTGGCGGCGATCAAAGCGCTGGCCCCCTTGCTGGTGGGGCAGGACGCGGACCACCTGTTTGCTGACATGGGGGCGATGTGGAAGCGAGTGACGGGCGACAGCCAGCTTCGCTGGGTTGGGCCGGAAATGGGCGTGATCCATCTGGCGGCAGCGGCGATTGTGAACGCGATGTGGGATCTGTGGGGCAAGGTGCAGGGCAAACCGGTTTGGCGGATATTGACCGAAATGACACCTGCCGAAACCGTCAAACTGGTCGATTGGACCTATCTGTCCGACGCACTGGACCCGGCCGAGGCGCGCGAGCGGATGGAGGAAAAGCTTTCAGGCCGTGCTGCGCGCACAATACAAATGCGCGACACGGGATTTCCGGCCTACACCACCAGCGCCGGGTGGCTTGGTTATTCCGATGACAAGATGCGCGGGCTGGTACGGGCGGCGCTGGCCGAAGGGTGGACTCATTTCAAGATGAAGGTGGGGGGCAATCTGGCTGATGACATGCGCAGGGCGGCGATCCTGCGGCAGGAAATAGGGCCGGACCGCCGGTTGATGATGGACGCCAATCAGGTTTGGGGCGTGGATCAGGCGATTGCAAACATGCGGGAACTGGCGCAGTTCGACCCGTGGTGGATCGAAGAACCCACCAGCCCCGACGACATTCTTGGCCACGCCACCATCGCCCGCGCTCTTGCCCCTATCCGGGTGGCGACGGGCGAGCATTGCCATAATGCTGTGATGTTCAAACAATTCCTGCAAGTCAAAGGCCTGTCTTTCCTGCAACTCGATTCTGCTCGCCTGGGCGGGGTGAATGAAATTGTGGGCGTGATCCTGCTGGCCGAGAAATTCGGTGTGCCCGTTTGCCCACATGCCGGCGGGGTGGGGCTTTGCGAATATGTGCAGCACCTGTCGATGTTTGATTACATCGCCGTGTCAGGCTCGCTAGAAGATCGTGTGCTGGAATATGTCGATCATCTGCACAGCCATTTCCTGACGCCGGTGCAGATGAAAGCGGGCCATTACATCGCGCCCGAAGATCCGGGCTACTCGATAGAAATGAAGGTCAAGTCACTGGAACATCACGCCTATCCCTGGGGGGCAGCCTGGGCCTGAAGAACGCTGTTCAAACGCTCTAGAAACAGCGCGGTATTGTCGGTTGAGAAAACCAGCGGCGGGCGCAGTTTCAGGACATTCCCACGCGGGCCAGTCGCTGAGATCAACACCCGGGCGGCGCGCAGGTCATTGACGATGCGACCAGCACGGGCCCCATCGGGTTGGCCATCGGCATCCACAATATCCACCCCCAGAAACAATCCCGCCGACCGAATGTCGCCAAAGCAGGGGTGATCCGTGGCCAGACCTTCCAATCCTTCGCGGAACACAGCCCCCACGGTTGCCGCGTTTTGCATCAACCCTTCGTCCTCGATCACGTTCAGCACCGCAAGCGCTGTGGCCGCCGCGACAGCATTGCCGCCGAAGGTGTTGAAATAGCGCGCCTTTGCACCAAACTCGGCCACCATATCAGGCTGCATCACCAACCCCGCAATGGGATAGCCGTTGCCCATCGGCTTGCCCAAGGACACCATATCCGGCACCAACCCATGACGCTGAAATCCCCACATCGCATCGCCCGTGCGACCAAACCCCGGTTGCACCTCATCCGCGATGAACACGCCCCCTGCCGCGCGAATGGCCGTCACGGCCCCGGACAGAAAGCCCGAAGGCCCGGTCACAACGCCGTCCGATGAAAAGATGGTGTCCACCAGCAGGGCGCAGGGGCGGATGCCATGCGCCTGCATATCGTCAATCGCGGCCTGCACGTCGGCGGTGAACGTCACCGCAGCATCAGGCCCATGCGGCGCAGGCACCACCCGCACATGTGCGCCCAAGGGCACGCCGCGCCCGAGTGAGGGCGACATTTCCGACACTGCCAAAGTCACGCCGTGATAGGCGTTCGCGGTGACAATCACCCCGGTGCCGCCTGTGCGCGCGCGCGCCAGCCGCAGGGCCAGATCGTTCGCCTCGGACCCGGTACAGGTGAACATCACATGGCTTAGCGCCGGGGGAAAATGCGCCAGCAAGCGTTCGGCATAGGTCAGAACGCCGTCATGCAAGTACCGCGTGTGGCTGGCCAGAATCCCTGCCTGCGCTGCCATCGCAGCCACCACCCGTGGGTGGCAATGGCCCACGCTTGCCACGTTGTTGTACACGTCCAGATACGCCTCGCCCTGCACGTCATACAGCCAGACCCCGCTGCCGCGCACCAGATGCACCGGCGTCTCATAGAACAGCCGGTAGGCTGGCCCCAGCACGGCTTGGCGGCGGGCGATCAGGGCGGCATCCTGGGGCGGCAGGGGTGATCCGGGAACAAAGGCGTTGATCATGGTGTCATCCGGCATCGGCGTGGCCTTTCACAGCGGCATAGGCTTCGCGGGCGGTTGCGGGGGTGATGCCTGCAAATGCTGCAAGCCCGATCCGCGCATGTGCAGTGTTGCGCAAGATGTACTCAGCGTTGTCAGGATATTGCACAGCCCGCCAGTTGGCGATGCACAGGGTTGTCACCAGCCGCGCAGTGGTCAGGTCAAACAGCAGGTCCACCTCGGCATCGGTCAGTGGGTTTACCGCCTGATAGCCTGCGAAATGGGCGCAGAGGCTGCCCAACGGGTCAGCGGGGTCAACGACATAGGACGCAGCCACCGCGACATCGCAAACGCGCGGGGTTCGGACCATATCGCCAAAGTCGATGATCCCGGCAATGTGGTCGGGGTTGGCCGGGTTCACCAATACGTTATGCGGGTTCATGTCGGAATGGACGACCTGTAGCGGCATCTGCGCAAGGGCAGGGGCGATGACCGCATCGAAACGGTCAAGGAATGCGGTGGCTGTGGCGCGTTGACCCGGGTCGGCTATGGCAGGCAGCAGTGGGCGCAGGTTCGCGGCATTCTTGATGTCCCACAGCAGGATATGATCGGCGGCGGGGTGGTTGAAATTCTGCAGCGCCCGGGCCAGCGCGGCTTGCGCGGCCCCTATGGCGCGGCGCTGCGCGTTACTGCGGGGGGCCAGATGCAAGGGCGTGCCCTCCAGATAGCTCAGCACCCTGAACACGCCGCCAGCGGGCAGGGGCAGCGCGCTGCTGCCGTCTTGCGTCAACATCACGCGGGGCACGGGCAGATCCGGGGCGGTATGGGCGATGTGTTTTAGGGCCAGGGTCTGAAACTCTGTCACGGGCGGT
>JANNNF010000277.1:0-16262 GCA_031398405.1 Rhodobacterales bacterium
ATGGGCAAAAGCCAGAATGGCGCAATCTGGCTGAACGCTGATCTGCTGTCGCCGTATGAATTCTGGCAGTTCTGGCGCAACACCACTGATGCCGATGTGGGGCGGTTTCTGAAGTTGTATACCGAGCTTGATCTGGAGGAATGCGACCGTCTCGGGGCGCTGTCGGGGTCGGACATCAACGCAGCGAAAGTCGTGTTGGCCAATGCGGTGACCACTTTGTTGCACGGGGCCGAGGCTGCGGCAGCGGCAGAGGCCACGGCGCGCGAGGTGTTTGAACGCGGCGGGGTCGGCGACGATCTGCCGACCTTCGCGCTGACCGTGGCCGACCTGACCGATGGCATCACTGTGGCGCAACTGTTTGTGCGGGCGGGGTTGGCTGCGACGGGCAAAGATGCCAAGCGGCTGATCCAGGACGGTGGCGCGCGATTGAACGACGAGGTGGTACTGGATGCGGGCCAGAAGATTGGCGCGGGCGATCTGGGTGACGCACTGAAGCTGACAGCGGGGAAAAAGCGCCATGCTTTGATTACGCTCGGGTAATCCGCCCGTCATCGTCGATCAGCGCCATGCTGGCGGGCGTCCAGCGCCACAAGATCAGGTTGCGCGCCCCCAAGGCCGCCATGCGGGCATAGCTGGGGGCGATCAGTCCGGCGTAACCTGCAGCGATGAGCCTCCGTGCCAGCACATGCCCGGGTGGGTTTACGCGCACCCGCCAATCATCGGCGGCCAAGTCGGCGGGGCTCAGGTTTAGGGTTGCGAGCTGATCTGCGTCGCAGCCGTCAAACACCGGGTCCACATTGGCGTGAAAGCTGATCAGCAGGGTTGGTTGCAGCGGTTGGCCGATTTGCGACACCTCTCGCACAGCCGTGACCGGATCAAGGGTGGTGTAAAGCGCGGCCAAGCCCTTGGGGTTGAAGCGCCCGCCAAACCGCCTAGCGCCTTCGCCTGACAGCGGGTCGCCCCCCCAGACCGGGTTCAGCGCGCGGTAGACGATGCCTTGGAATTTCATTCAGGCGTAGATGCCGGCATCCACCGCGTCGATATACTCCATCACCTCGGCCGCGCGGCCCATGGTCAGCAGGTGCATCGCGGTCAGCCCGCCAAAACCGGGCAGCGTTTCCGACCGGTACCACGCATAGGCCAGCAGGTCGGACCCAAAACGGGGGGAGACGCGGTTGACGATTTCAACCATCTCTCGCAGGCGGGTTTGGGTGCGGGGGGTGCCGATGCGGTCTTTGCGCGACAGGGCGTCACGGCCAAGCCCAATGGAGCGGGCCACATCATCCACCGTGGTCAGCAGTGTGTCGGCGATGGCCCGGGGCGAAAAGCCGGGGGCATCGGGCCGATGGGTAAGGGCGATGTTCATGGGATACTCCACAGGGATTGACGCAATATAGCGCCAATCCTTGTGGATTTCAACAGTTACGGCGCGACGGTCACTTTCGTCATTACGTCAGGCGAACTCGGCGGTTCGCCCTTTGTGATCGCGTCCACGATATCCATGCCTGACACGACACGGCCCACGACCGTGTATTGGCCGTTCAGAAAGTCACCCGGGGCGAACATGATGAAAAACTGGCTGTTCGCGCTGTCGGGGGATTGGCTGCGGGCCATTCCGACGATGCCACGGGCAAAGGGGATGTCTGAAAACTCGGCCGGCAGGTCCGCCTTGTCGGAACCGCCCATCCCGGCCTGCCCCAGATCGCCGCCCGATTTGCCGAACTTCACGTCGCCGGTTTGCGCCATGAAGCCGTCGATGACGCGGTGAAACACCACGCCGTCATAGGCACCCTCGGTGGCAAGGGCGGTGATCTGGGCCACATGTTTCGGGGCCACATCAGCCAGCAGGTCGATGACGATGCTGCCATTGGCACCACCAGCAACGTCGATCACAAGGTTCGGGCCGGGGCCGTCGGCGGCATCTTGCGCGAAGGCGGCGGTGCCCAGAACGAGGGCCGCGACTGTCAGGGCGTTACGCAACATCGGCGGCCACCCGGACTGTGATCATGCGGTCGGGGTTTGCGGGCGGTTCACCCTTGGCGATCATGTCCACATGCTCCATACCCGAAATCACCTGGCCATAGACGGTATACTGGCCGTTCAGGAAGGAATTTTCGGTGAAATTGATAAAGAACTGGCTGTTGGCCGAATTCGGGCTGGACGACCGGGCGGCCCCGATGGACCCCCGCGAATGGGGCAGTTTGGAAAACTCGGCAGGCAGATCGGGGTGTTCGGACCCGCCAGTGCCTGCGCGGCGCAGGTTGAAGTTGTTTTCCATGTTGCCGTTTTCAACATCGCCGGTCTGGGCCATGAAGCCATTGATCACACGGTGAAAGCACACGTTGTCATAGGCCTTGGCGCGGGCAAGCGCCTTCATGCGTTCCACATGCTTGGGAGCCACGTCAGGCAGCAGTTCAATCACCACTTCGCCGTCCTTCAGAGTCAGGATGATGGTATTTTCGGGGTCTTTGATGTCAGCCATTGGGCTTCCTTTGCGGTTTGATTGCGTGGGAACGTAATGTCGGGGGGGCCAAAGGGGAAGGGCAAACCTGCCAGATCGGTTGACTGTCGCCTGCTTTGCGCGTCAAAAGCCAAGTGAACAGCAGATGGAGGCCCCGATGGCATGGAAAACCCTGGATGACGTCGCATTGGCGGGCAGCGTCGTGCTGACGCGGGTCGATATCAATGTACCGATGGAGGCTGGCGTGGTGACTGACGCCACGCGGATCGAAAAGATTGTGCCCACGGTGGAGGATATTCTGGCGCGCGGAGGTCGGGTTGTGCTGCTGGCGCATTTTGACCGGCCCAAGGGCAAGGTTGTGCCGTCAATGAGCCTTTCGCATGTGGTGCCCGCATTGGAAGCGGCCTTGGGGCGGAAGGTCGTGTTCGGAGCAGATTGTGTGGGCGAGGTTGCAGCGGCGGCGATTGCGGCGGCTGGCCCTGGCGATGTGGTGCTGCTGGAGAACACGCGGTTTCATGCGGGCGAGGAGGCCAATGACCCGGAGATGGCCAAGGCTTTGGCCGCCTTGGGCGATGTGTTTGTGAATGACGCGTTTTCCGCAGCCCACCGGGCGCATGCGTCAACCGCCGGTCTGGCGCATCTGTTGCCCGCAGCGGCGGGGCGGTTAATGGAAGCCGAATTGCGCGCGCTGGAGTCCGCTTTGGGGACGCCTGAGCGTCCTGTGGTGGCGGTTGTGGGCGGGGCCAAGGTATCGACCAAACTGGAATTGCTGGGAAATCTGGTGACCAAGGTTGATCATCTGGTGATTGGCGGAGGCATGGCGAACACCTTCCTTGTGGCCCAAGGGGTGGAGGTCGGCAAATCTTTGGCCGAACGCGATATGGCGGCGACGGCGTTGGAGATTGTCGCCAAAGCCAAGGCGGCGGGCTGCACCATCCATTTGCCGGTGGATATTGTGGTGGCGCGCGAGTTCAAGGCGGGGGCCGCATCTGAGGTGTTGCCGGTGGGCAAGTGCCCGGCAGATGCGATGATTCTGGATGCGGGGCCTGCGACGGTCGCGGCGATTGAAGCGGTGTTCGAAGCCAGCAAAACGCTGATCTGGAACGGGCCCCTGGGGGCGTTTGAGATTACGCCCTTTGATGCGGCGACCAATGCGGCGGCGAAGGTTGCGGCGGAATTGACCGCCAAGGGCGCGTTGATTTCTGTGGCAGGTGGCGGTGATACCGTGGCTGCTCTTAATCAGGCCGGGGCGGCGGAACATTTCACCTTTATCTCCACCGCAGGCGGCGCTTTCCTTGAGTGGATGGAGGGCAAAACGTTGCCCGGTGTCACAGCCTTGATGGATTAACGCTGACTGGTAGCGCAATCAGGATTGCGCGGGCGGCGGAGTCACGGTTATGGCCAAAAGACAGGCGTGCGAAGAAGGACGGTCGCGATGAATTTTTCGGAAATGACAGCGCAAATCCGCGAGGGGCGTGGTTTTATCGCAGCCCTTGATCAAAGCGGCGGGTCCACGCCCAAAGCGTTGCAGCAATACGGCGTGGCACCCGATGCCTGGTCCGATGAGAGCGGCATGTATGATCTGATCCACGCGATGCGGGCGCGGATCATGCAATCGCCCGCTTTTGCCGGGGACAAGGTGGTGGGTGCCATTTTGTTTGAGCAGACGATGGACCGGATGGTGGACGGTCTGCCAACCGCGACCTACCTTTGGGAAAAGCGTCATGTTGTGCCGTTTCTGAAGATCGACAAAGGGTTGGAGGTCGAAGTTGACGGCTGCCAGTTGATGAAACCGATGCCCGATCTGGACGCTTTGCTGGTGCGGGCGAAGGCTGCGGGGATTTACGGCACCAAGGAACGGTCCGTGATTTCTGCGGCCAATTTGCGTGGAATCCAAGCCATTGTGGACCAGCAATTTGCAGTTGGTGCGCAGGTCGCGGCACATGGGATGATGCCAATTCTGGAACCTGAGGTGACGATTTCCATCGCGGACAAGCCGCAGGCCGAGATCCTGTTGCAAGCGGCCCTTCTGCGGGGTCTGGACGCCCTGCCCCCAGGCCAGCAGGTGATGCTGAAGGTCAGCCTGCCAAGCGTGGACAATTTCTATGCGTCCTTGGTGGATCATCCGGCCGTGCTGAAGGTGGTGGCGCTGTCGGGGGGGCACAGCCGCGATGCCGCCAATGCTATTCTGGCGCGTAATCGCGGAATTATTGCAAGCTTCAGCAGGGCGCTGTCGGAAGGCTTGTCAGCGGGCCAAAGCCATGCGGCGTTCGATGCTATGTTGGGCGATACGATATCCTCAATTCATGCGGCGTCGGTTGCTGGCTGAACTGCAACACATTTGATGGATGGGAAGGCCCCGGGTAGTCCGGGGCTTTCCCGGCGCCTGCGTCCTATGCCATTGTTTCCACCACGCCCCCGAGCAAGAGGGGCCGCGACACGAGGCAGGCCGTTTCCATGAGCACACCCCATTCCCGCCCAGCAATCGGTGGCATGATCTATTTCGTTTTGGCGTTCATGCTGGGGGCTTATTTTACGTTTGCCGCCGTGCAGGGCGATTATGGCGTGTTCCGTAGGGTGCAGATTACGGCCGATGCCGTGACACTGACCGCAGAACGCGACCGTCTGACCGCCGAGCTTTCCTCCATGCGCAACCTGACGCACCGCTTGTCAGATGCCTTCCTGGACGTGGATTTGCTGGACCAGCAGGCGCGGGATATTCTGGGCTATGTGCGCGCCGATGAGATTGTGATCCGCTGAATTATCGGTAAACTTGCTATTCCCCACCCCCACAAGAGGAGGTGTCGTGATTCCTTATGCGGTTCGGGGCAATTTGCCATGCATTCCGCGCATCCCCCAAAGGCAAAATTTTGCTTTGACCCAATAATCCCCGATGTTGTAGAGGTAGTTTAATGCTGAACTATTCCATCGCACGAGGGAGGGCTGCCTATGGCCACTAAGAAACCGGCTGACAGGCCGAATGTTTCCAAGGACGAGTTGCTGGGCTATTACCGCGAAATGCTGCTGATCCGCAGGTTCGAGGAAAAGGCCGGGCAGTTGTACGGGATGGGTCTGATCGGGGGATTTTGCCACCTGTATATTGGGCAGGAAGCCGTGGTTGTGGGCCTTGAGGCTGCGGCCAAACAGGGCGACAAACGGCTTACCAGTTACCGTGACCATGGCCATATGCTGGCCTGCGGGATGGACCCCAAGGGCGTGATGGCCGAACTTACGGGCCGAATTGGGGGCTACTCCAAGGGTAAAGGCGGATCCATGCATATGTTTTCCAAGGAAAAGCATTTCTATGGCGGACATGGGATTGTCGGCGCGCAGGTGCCACTGGGCGCCGGTCTGGCTTTTGCCGACAAGTATTTGGGAAATGACAATGTGACGTTTACCTATTTCGGGGACGGGGCGGCTAACCAGGGGCAGGTCTATGAGACCTATAACATGGCAGAGTTGTGGAACCTGCCGGTTATTTTTGTGATTGAAAACAACCAGTATGCCATGGGCACGTCGGTCAAGCGGTCAACCAAATCGCCGTCCTTGTGGGAACGCGGTGCGGCCTATGGCATCAAGGGCGAGGCTGTGGACGGCATGGATGTGCTGGCTGTGAAAGCCGCCGGCGAAAAGGCTGTAGCGGCCTGCCGTGCAGGCGAGGGCCCCTACATTCTGGAAATGATGACCTATCGCTATCGCGGTCATTCGATGTCTGACCCCGCCAAGTATCGCACCCGCGAGGAAGTGGAAAAGATGCGTTCTGAAAAAGACGCCATCGAGCATGTGCGCGATCTGCTGGTCAATGCGGGCCTTGCGACCGATGATGATCTGAAGACCATCGACAAAGAGATCAAGGCGCGCGTCAACGAGGCGGCTGAATTTTCAAAAGAAAGTCCGGAGCCGCCGTTGAGCGATCTCTGGACTGATATCTACGCGTAAGGGAGGATTGACATGGCAACGCAGGTATTGATGCCGGCCCTTTCTCCGACGATGGAGGAAGGCACGCTGGCAAAGTGGCTGGTCAAGGAGGGGGATGTGGTCAAATCAGGCCAAATCCTCGCCGAGATTGAAACAGACAAGGCGACGATGGAGTTCGAGGCGGTTGACGAGGGCACAGTCGGCAAGCTGCTGGTGCCCGAGGGGACTGCAGGCGTAAAGGTCAATGCGCCGATCATGGTCCTGGTCGAGGCAGGCGAATCGGCAGATGTGGCACCCGTGGCGGCTGAGGCGGCCCCGGTGGCTGCAGCCATTGCGGCCCCGGCTGCAGTGGTGGCCCACGCGCTGCCGAAGGCGGCGGTGGAAGGCACCGAAGCGGCATGGCCGCACCGCGAACTTCCCCATGGCCCGACCAAGACCATGACCGTCCGCGAGGCACTGCGCGAAGCGATGGCCGAAGAAATGCGGGCAGATCCATCAGTCTTCTTGATGGGCGAGGAGGTGGGCGAATACCAAGGCGCCTACAAGATTTCCCAAGGCCTGCTAGATGAATTTGGCCCGAAGCGTGTGGTTGATACGCCAATAACCGAGCACGGCTTTGCCGGTATCGCGGTTGGTGCATCATGGGGGGGGCTGCGGCCAATCCTCGAATTCATGACGTTTAACTTCGCGATGCAGGCCATTGATCATATACTGAATTCGGCGGCGAAGACTTTGTATATGTCGGGTGGTCAAATGGGCAGCCCGATTGTGTTTCGGGGGCCAAACGGGGCTGCGGCGCGGGTAGGTGCACAACACAGTCAGGATTATTCCGCGTGGTATGCGGCCATCCCGGGACTTAAGGTTTGCATCCCCTATTCGGCGGCAGATGCCAAAGGTCTGATGAAAACCGCGATCCGCGATGCGAACCCAGTGATTTTCCTTGAGAATGAAATTCTTTATGGACGGACGTTTGAGGTCCCCACTGATCCCAATTTTGCCATTCCCTTTGGCAAAGCGTCTATCCTGCGGGCAGGCACCGATGTGACGATTGTGTCGTTTGGCATCGGTCTAACCTACTCGCTTGCGGCGGCAGAGGAGTTGGCGAAGGACGGCATTTCTGCGGAAGTCATCAACCTGCGCACCCTGCGGCCCATCGACTATGACACCGTTCTGGCATCGGTGATGAAAACCAACCGTTGTGTGACGGTCGAGGAAGGCTTCCCTGTGGGGTCGATCGGCGACCATTTGGCATCGACCATCATGCAGCGCGCGTTCGATCATCTGGACGCGCCGGTGGTGACCTGCACAGGCAAGGACGTTCCGATGCCCTATGCCGCGAACCTTGAAAAACTTGCGCTGACGACGACCGCCGAAGTGGTCGCCGCCGTTAAATCCGTCTGCTACCGGTGAGGTGAGGCTATGGCTGTGCAAATCCTGATGCCCGCGCTTTCCCCGACGATGGAGGAAGGCACGCTGGCGAAATGGCTGGTGAAAGAAGGGGATATGGTCAAATCGGGCCAGATCCTCGCCGAGATCGAGACCGACAAGGCGACAATGGAGTTCGAAGCGGTCGATGAGGGGATCATCGGCAAACTGCTGGTGGCCGAGGGAACGGCGGGCGTGAAAGTGAACGCAGCAATTGCAGTGCTGCTGGAGGAGGGCGAGTCTGCAGACGCGGCCCCCGCCCCTGCCCCGGTTACGGCTGCCGCTCCCACTGCGGCGGCAGCGGTGCCGGTTGCTGATGTGGCTGCTGTTGCGACCCCCAAAGTGGCTGGCGCACGAGTGTTCGCCTCACCCTTGGCGCGGCGGATTGCTGCAGAAAAGGGGCTTGATCTGACGAAAGTGACCGGTACTGGCCCACATGGCCGGATCGTGAAGGCGGATGTAGAGGTGGCAAAGCCTGTGGCTGCAAGTGCTGCTGCAGCCCCTGTTGCCGTCGCTGCCGCGCCTGCCAAGGCTGCAACAGCGATGCCGACCGGGCCTTCGACGGAAACCGTGCTGAAGATGTATGCGGACCGTGTCTACGATGAGATTCCGCTGGACGGCATGCGCCGCACCATCGCCGCCCGCCTGACCGAGGCCAAGCAGACCATCCCCCATTTCTATCTGCGCCGGGACGTTCGTCTGGACGCGCTGATGGCATTCCGCGAGACCCTGAACAAGCAGCTTGAGGCGCGCGGCGTGAAACTGTCGGTCAACGACTTCATCATCAAGGCGTGTGCCATGGCGTTGCAGGCGGTGCCCAATGCCAATGCGGTGTGGGCGGGAGACCGGATATTGCGGCTGAAGCCGTCTGACGTAGCGGTTGCGGTGGCAATTGAAGGTGGGCTGTTCACGCCAGTTCTGCGCGACGCACACCAGAAATCGCTGAGCGCCCTGTCGGCCGAGATGAAAGATCTTGCTGGACGCGCAAAGACGAAAAAGCTAGCCCCACACGAATACCAGGGCGGCTCTTTCGCGATTTCAAATCTGGGGATGATGGGTGTCGAGAATTTCGACGCCGTGATCAATCCGCCCCACGGGTCCATTCTGGCCGTGGGTGCGGGGATCAAAAAGCCAGTGGTACTAACGGATGGTACAGTTGGTGTGGCGACAGTAATGTCGATGACCCTTTCAGTTGATCACCGCGTCATCGACGGTGCTTTGGGGGCAGAGTTCCTGAAAGCGATCATCGAAAATCTGGAAAAGCCGCTGTCAATGCTTGCTTGAATGTAAGCTGGCACAAGCCAGCCCTGAAAAATACAAAAAAGCCCGGACGCAGATGCGCCCGGGCTTTCTTCATCAATAAATGGTGGTCAGTTGTCGGCGAACAAATGGTCCATCTTGACCGACGGCTGATCACAGCCTGCCTCACCAACGATGCGGGCGGGAACCCCCGCTACGGTCTTGCACGGCGGAATGTCCTGCAACACCACGGACCCCGCCGCGATCCGCGAGCAATGACCGACAGTAATATTGCCCAGAACCTTGGCCCCTGCCCCAATCAGTACACCATTGCCGATCTTCGGATGACGGTCGCCGTCCTCTTTACCTGTGCCACCTAGAGTGACCGAATGGAGCATCGACACATTATCACCAACCACCGCAGTCTCACCGATCACGATAGAATGTGCGTGGTCGATCATTATGCCTTTGCCAACTTTGGCCGCCGGATGAATATCAACGCCAAACGCTTCTGACACCCGCATTTGCACGAAATAGGCCAAATCAATTCGCCCCGTCGTCCAAAGCCAATGACCAACCCGGTAAGCCTGCACCGCCTGATACCCCTTGAAGAACAAGATCGGTTGCAAGAAGCGATGGCAGGCGGGGTCACGTTCAAACACCGCCATCAGATCGGCGCGCGCAGCAACCCCCAGTTCTGGGTCGCTGGCATACGCCTCATCAGCGATTTCACGCAAGATCTGCTCGCTCATCTCACCCGACGCCAGCTTCAACGAGAATCGATAGCCTAGTGCCCGCTCCATCGACGAATGGTGCAGCAAGCCCGAATGAATCAGTCCGCCAAGCAGCGGCTCTTGCCGGATCGCCTCCACCGCCTCGTCACACACACGCCGCCAAACCGGATCGACAGTCATCATACGTGGTTTGATCTCAGCCATGACATGCCTCCTATTTGAACTGACATTATCATATAGCCCGTCCCCGGGACAGTGAAAGACTGTGATGCCGATCAGTCACCAAGTTGATCCGTCAACCCGCAATATCTAGCGACCGGAACGGCCCCGGGCCAAAGCGGTCAGACACTTGCGCCACTGAAAGGGTAAATGCCCCCGAGACTCCTGCAAGACTTTGCGCGGCGGATGTAAAGGTCCAGTCTGGGGCCGTAACCGTCGCATCAAGCACGATGGCAGCACTTTGCACCACGCGCACGATGTACCGCTCGTTGTCTTCGGCTAAGGGCACCTCGCTTGATTGCCAAGAATCCCCGTCAATACGGGTGCGACGTATCCAACTGGCGGCAATGTCACCGGACGCCGACCGGGTGGCTTTCAGATGGGCGACAGAATAAGGCCGCAACCCCACACCATCAAATGCAACAACTTTCGTAACCACATTCGGGTCGTCATAGCCGCGCCCAGTTGCGCCGATGCGGTAGTGCCGCGCTAACCCGCGCGCCGATGCCGCAAGATCAATCTGTGCCAAAGCTCGGTCAAGCAACACAACCTGACTGCCAACTGGCCAGAGCGAGGGCATGATACCGTCAGTTCCTTGCTGGCCACGCAAACGCAGGCTCAACTCATACGTCTCAGGCGCAACCAGAACCGCATTGGCAAACTGGATCACCTCCCAGTTACCTGTACCCTCGTTGCCGATGGCCATGGCGTTGGCCCCATTCAACACAGCGTCAGTTGAGGCAGAGGCCAAACCGCCCGAAAATACCTTGACCCGCAACGGTGCGCCGTGATCCCAAACGCCAGATTTGGCGGCAAGTAGAGGAGTTTCGGTCACACCGACAACAGCTGGGGCCCCCAACATCTTGTTCACCTCATAGCCCGCGTCTTCCGGGGCAGACCATACTGCAACCGACCCGGGCCAAGGCGAGGCTGTGACCGCAATATGAGGCGCGTGCGGAATCTCTTGCCCCGTTAGCAGCGGCAGATCAAGGAACACCGGATAGACAGGAACCGGCGAGACAAACGCTTTTGGCACGATCCGCTCATCCGCCACATCGGACGGCATATAGACCCCCGGCTCAACTCGCACCGCCTCAATCAATTGAGCATCGGCCTGTTCAACCCGGTCAATCCGGTAGCGACGCCCTTGCACCTGCACCACATCGCCTGCCCCAAGCTCGATTTGAGACCGCGGAAGCGCAAAGCGCGCCGTGTCGCGCGCCACACGGGCCTCTGTCAGCCAGCGTTCAGTGATGCCGCGCGCCTCAGCTGTGGTCAGCACCAGCGGCATTTCGCTTTGCGTCACGGCCCGGCTTTCTTCATCAGGAAAAATCGCCTCGGCAAAGCGAACCTCATAGCTTCCCTCTGCCTCAACAAAGCCAAGGCGAACCCGGCCAGCAATTTCAACATCTGAAACCCTGACCGTTTCAAGTTTTCCATCGAATTCATTGCTCAGCGCAAGAAGCTGATCATCAAGCACGGCTGCAACGCGACCATCCCGCATACGGAACTGCAAAGCACCGAACCGCTCAATGGAATCAAAGCCGTAAGCAATCATCAAAGTCTGCAACGTAGACCGCGCGGTGCCAATTTCCGCTTGCGTAAAGCCGCGAACCACGCCTTCAATCCTGCTGACATCCGATGCCGGAACGCCCGAGCTTTCGCAAATGTCGGCAACCACGCTTGCCAGTGGCTGATTGGTGATCCGACCATTCAGCCAATGACCCCGGGAATAGTTTTCAGCATCTGACCAAACGTCAGATTGTGTTGGAAACGCAGGGAAAGGTCGCGCATCCCAGGCCCAAACATGGGCGTGATCCATATCGACCATGGGTGCTGCATACAAAGTGGACATGGGATTGTTCGCACCCTCCGACCAGAACTGTGCCATCGCCCGCAGGTACTGCATCTGAATCAGATCATCTCTGCGGCCATTGGAATATCTGGGCATCCCGGATTCCGAAGATTTGGGATCCAGAAACTTATTTGGCTCATTGGTGCCCTTGTCCATGGCAGCACAGCCATATTCGGTGAACCAGAATGGCTTTGACCCTGGTACCCATGCCGTGGGCGACGTGGCCCGAACACCGCCAATGCGGTCATGGTGTTCGTTTTCCCACCAGGATTTCAGATCCTTCGGGCGATACACCCAAGCCTCGCCAAAGGCACCGTCTGTGATGGGGATACGCCGTTGCGCGGCCTGCCCCTCGGGGCTGTCGTAATACCAGTCAAACCCTTCGCCCCCAGCAATATTGGCTTTCAGATATTCAAGATTGTGTATCGCCCCCCAATGGGAATCCTCATGATCCTCGCCATCACGCCAATCCGACAAGGGCATGTAATTGTCGATTCCAATAAAATCGATATTCGGATCGGCCCACAGAGGGTCCAGGTGAAAATAGACCTCCTGCCCCGTATGATAGCCAAAGTATTCTGACCAATCCGCCGCATAGCCGATTTTTGTGGTTGGCCCTACGATAATTCTCACCTCTGCCGCCAATTGGCGCAAAGCTGTGACCGCAGGAAAGCTGTCGCCAGCGCCCCGCAGTTGCGTCAAGCCGCGCATCTCCGACCCTATGCAAAACGCATCGACGCCACCTGCCAATGCACACAGATGTGCGTAGTGCAAAATGAATCGCCGATAGCCCCATTCAGGTAGGCCGGTGTAGGCAATGCTTCCGCTTTCTACTGAAAAATCGGACGGTTGGGACGTACCGAAAAACGCCGCGACCTCCACCGTAGCCAATGCCGAACGATCCGGCGTGCCAATAGTACCCGGTGCCTTCGACAAGGTGATCCTGCCGCGCCACGGCAATGCAGGCTGCCCGACGTTCCCCGAGTAGGGATCGACAAGCGTATTTCCCGCCAATTGTTCCATCAAGATGAACGGATAAAACATCACTTCCCGGTCGGCATTGCGCAAGGCCGAAATCGCCTCAATTACCGACCTGTCGGCGGGCGTTCCGCCATAGATTGAACGCCCCTCAGCCTTGGGCACCTGCCCCGCTCCTGCCCGATCCACCCCGCCTGCTGCCCAAGCCATACCCTGGCCCTCGTAACTCGCATCCTCAACCAGCGGGCGTATCTGACAAGCGCTGCACCGCAGGTCATCCCCAAACCACGTCACAATAAGCGAAACCGATTTGCAATTCGGGGCTTCCTCCACCAATTGCTCCAGCGAAGTCGCAAAGTCCGTCTTTCCTGACGGCGAATGGACGTTCGCCGAGACATTGATGCCCGGCCCTTTGGAATAGTGGACAGGAGTCGTCGCCAGCCCGTATTCCCCAGTTCCCGGTATCAGGGCCACCCCGCGCACCGCGCCGACAAGATCAGTGTCATCCACCGCAGCAGTCCCTTGCGCCCGGCGCATGACCTCAAACGTGAATTGTGGCACCCGGTTGCCATAGGGTGACAGGTCCAGATCCTCAATCACCACATAGGCCGTCCCGCGATAGGCAGGAGCTTTCCCCGCGCCCTCAACCGCCTCAATGCGCGGATCAGGCAATTGGTCTTCACTGCCCGCATAGACATGCAGGGTCAGGCTGCCGGGGGCCACTTCTGCACCATCGGCCCAAATCCGGCCCACCCTCAAAATCTGCCCCTCACACAGGGCAATCGCCACGCTGATGGAATAGCTGTATTGCGTAACGCTTGGCCGGGGTGCACCTTTGCCCCCGCGCGACCGCTGCACATTTTCCAGAAACTCAGTGGCCCATATCATCTGGCCCGCCAGCCGCATTCGGCCCCAAACCTGCGGAATGCTGGCACCTTCGCCAGCCCCCGTCAGGCGCAAACGGTCCACCCGGCCCACATCAACCGCCTCAGACCCCACACCCATCAGCCGCTGGTCAATCGCGCGGCCCAACGTCGCCCCGACTGCCCGCCCGATCACAGCGCCTGATAGACCAACCAGCGTGCCCCCGAACCCCGACCCGATAGCTGCACCCGCAGCCGAAAGCAGTAGTGTCGCCATGGCTCAGGCTCCTTGAGGATGGTCGATGGGAAAGGCAAAGCGCGCCGCTATCCGGCGCACCCATGGGGCAGACAACGGGCTTTCCAACACGCAATGCCCTGAATAGGCGTGAATAAAACTGGCGTTTGCACCAACGTCTGCCTGTATGCCCAGATGCTTGGCGATGCACCCGTCGCGCATGCGAAACAAGATGACATCGCCGGGGGCAGCATGGGTTACCGCCTTAGGCAGCAGCCAGCGATTTGCTGCATCAAACAGCACTTCACTGTGCGAAAGTTCCGCCCAATCCTGCGAATAGGCCGGCACCCCTTCAGGTTCCGGCCCCATGATTGCCGTCCAGACTCCGCGCAACAACCCCAGACAATCCGTCCCTGCCCCTCTTCGGGCGGCTTGATGCACATAGGGCGTCCCGATCCAGCGGCGCGCTTCGACGACGACCAGTGCGGCCACGGTCATGAACTGCTCCCAAACAAACTGCCCCCGTTTTGCGGACGTGACGAGGATGGATAGGCCGAAAGCCAGTCGTCCCCCGGCAAATGCGGAAATCCGCGATAGTTCAGAAAGTTGGAAAACTTGGCCCGGCAGGTTCCGGGCTGCTTGTCACACCCCGCTTCAACGCGCACCAGATCGTCAGGGGCAATGTCGGCCCCCAGTGATTGCCATAACTCTACTTCACGGCCAGCAGAGCCCTGCCGATCAATCTTGATCAGCCCAACCATCCCCGCAGCAGCGCCCGAAAGCACCACCAAACGACCACGTTCAAACCAGCGATCATCAAATCCGGGCAAGGCTGAAAAGGTAAACTGCCGCCGGTCGAACACGGCACCCGCAGCCGACTGTGCAGAATACCCCGGTTCCGTCAGATCAAACCCGCAGCGCCTGTCACCCAGAATGGCCCCGCAACTGCGCTGAAAAACTCGGCCCTGCGGCTGGTTTAGCGCCTCTGTCAGCCCGCGCAATTCCGCCCGGAACGCCCCGGCAGATCGGGTGACCTCGCCAATTGTGCCGCGAAACTGAACCACACGGTCCGCAACATTTGCCCAATTGACCAGCCAAGCCACAACCTCTGCCGAGTCATAGCGCCCCGACAGCAGATCAGCCTCGGTTACAACGGCGTCAGACAGCGCGCCAACAGCCTCGGTATTGTCTACCGCGAGCCCCGTCGTTTGCTGCAAGGCGCGAGAGGTAAGGCCCGAATCAGCTTTGAAATCAATGCCATCAAAAGACAGCCCCTTGTCGTGATCAGTAAAGCCGAACTGTTGGCCATCCCTGCGTGTCACCGCCCAAGCCCGGCACGTGGTCGTGACCCCCGACTTCAGATGTGCGTAAAGACTGGCCTCGCTCATAGCCGCACCTCCAGTACCGGGACGGATGGCACATCCCCCGCCTGAAACGACGCAACCGAGGTCTGGATGCGGTCGGTGTCAAACCGCACCGGCACGTCAAATTCAAACCCCGCCGTCACCCGCGCCCCCAAACTCGGCGGCACAGAAAAACTCACCACACCCGTGGCGGTGTTCACGCTGAATTCCAGACTTTCCACCTTGGGGTCGGCCGCCACCGCAACCTGAACCGACCCCGCCACCGGCTTGGCAATAGTGCGGGTATAATTGTTGACGCCCGACACATAGGTTTTCACCAGCGGAAATGCAGCCCGGACCCCATCGCCAATGCCAATCAACTGATCTTCTGGCCCCACGGTTTTGGATGCCGCACAAGATTTGTAGTCTGCCCAATCCTTCCAGCGAAAGCCGAACAACTGCCCCCGCCGAGCTTCAAAGAACGCAATCAGCGCCTCAACATCGTCCAGACTGCGCAGGCCAACCCCCGCGTCATAGCGCCTGCGCGAGTCTGCCCAGGGCGTATTGCGTTCCTCAAACCCATTGGCCAGCGTCACAATCTCGGTGCGCCGTTCCGGGCCGCCGACCGACCCGAACGACAGGTTGGCCGGAAATCTGATCTCATGAAATGCCATTGCGTTCCCTCACCGGTTCCGTTGGCCGCGCGCCAGCGCCCGGCTGACCTGCGCTGCAATCTGGCCCTGACTGCGCTGAAACCCCTGCGCGTCCGGCGTCTGAATGTTCATCACCACGTTGATCGCGCGCCCCTGTGATGCCTGCACCCCCAACCGTCCATCCGCACCCCGTGCCAGGGGCATGATCGCCTCTGGCCCCGCCTCTCCCATCAGGCCGCGTCCGTTCCGCATCGGGAACATCGTCGGTGACGAGACGACACCGCCTCGCGCAAAGGGCATGACCTGCCCCTGGCTGAACGCGCCGCCCTTCGCGAACGG
>JANNNF010000281.1:0-8383 GCA_031398405.1 Rhodobacterales bacterium
TATCTGGCCGGGCGGCATCTGGCTGAACACGGCCATCGCCGGGTGCTGTATATTGGTGCTGGCAACGACATGATCAGCGGCGCGCGGCGCTATGCGGGATTCGCGCGGGCCATGGCGGAGTTCTGGGGAGAACAGGCGCGAATTGATCGGATCATCGGCGAATACTCGGTTGAGTTCGGCCGCAACGCCGTCTTGCAGATGCTGGCGCAGTCATTGGATGTTACAGCCGTTTTCGCCACATCTGATGAAATTACGGTAGGGGTTCTTGAGGTGTTGCAGGGGGCGGGCAAGCGCGTTCCCCATGACCTTTCGCTGATCGGGTTCGACGACGTTGCCCCCCTTCACCTTTTCGCACCTGCCGTGACAGCGGTGCGCCAGCCGGTCCGGGCCTTGGGCGAATGCGCCCTTGCCCTGCTTTTGGACACCGACTGGGCCGACCAAACCAAGCTCCCCCCAGAGGAGATCATGCCTGTCACCCTGATCGTGCGCCAATCTGTTGCACCGCCGATCCGGCCCTGAACCGCAACTTCCAACAATGAGGGTAAAGAAATGACCACGACCACGAAGACCGCAGTTTCACGCCGTATGCTTGGCCTTTTGCTGGGCTCCGCGATGGTGCTGGCCGCCGTGCCCGCCAACGCCCAAGATAAAAAGACCTTCGCCTTGGTTCAAATCAACCAACAGGCGTTATTCTTCAACCAGATGAATGAAGGAGCACAAAAGGCAGCGGATGCTGCCGGGGTCAATCTGGTGATCTTCAACGCCAACAACGACCCTGCCGCCCAGAACTCTGCGATTGAGACCTATATTCAGGAAGGTGTCGCAGGTATCGCCATCGTCGCCATTGACGTCAACGGTATCATGCCCGCCGTGCAGCAGGCGACAGATGCGGGTATTCCCGTGGTCGCAATTGACGCGGTGTTGCCCGATGATGGTCCGCAAAAGGCGGTGATCGGGGTCGATAACGGCAAGGCCGGGGCTGATCTTGGTGCCTACTTTGTTGACTACGCCAAAGGGGCTGGCGGGGCCAAGCTGGGCATCGTAGGGGCGCTCAATTCCTTCATTCAGAACCTGCGCAAAGATGGGTTTGAAGGCGCGCTGACCGGGGTTGACGGGATCACGATTGCCGGCACAGTTGATGGCCAAAACGTGCAAGACACCGCGCTTGGTGCGGCTGAAAACCTGATGACGGCCAACCCGGATATGACGGCGATCTATGCCACGGGCGAGCCTGCCTTGCTGGGCGCAGTTGCCGCGGTGGAAAGTCAGGGGCGGCAGGCCGATGTCAAGGTGTTCGGCTGGGATCTGACGGCCTCTGCCGTGGCGGGCATTGACGCCGGATACGTCGAGGCCGTGATCCAGCAAGACCCGGCAGGCATGGGGGCTGCGGCGGTGGATGCACTGAAAACCATCACCGAAGGCGGTACCGTGGAACGCAACATCTCGGTCCCCGTGACCATCGTGACCAAGGCCAACGTCGATGACTACCGGTCGATGTTCAAATGACAGACGGGGTGCTTTGGTCAGAGGCATCCGGCGCGGGGGGGCATCCCCCCCCGCAACCGGGCCTGCCGCTGATTTCCCTGCGCGGTATTGCGATTTCTTTTGGATCGCATCAGGCTCTGCGCGGGGTGGATCTTGATATCCTGCCCGGCGAATGTCTGGGTCTGATCGGTGACAATGCGGCGGGAAAATCGACCCTGTCCAAGGTGATTTCTGGCACCTACCTGCCCGACGCAGGCACCATCACTGTGGACGGCGAGGTTGTGCAATTCTCGGGTCCGTCAGACGCACGGGCGCGTCATATAGAGATGGTGTTTCAGGACTTGTCCCTGTGTGATCACGTCGATGTGGTAGGAAATCTGTTCTTGGGGCGCGAACTGTCGCGCGGCCCGTTTCTGGACCAAAAACGCATGTTGGCCCAAGCCCGGCAAATGCTGGACGCGCTGGAAATCCGCATCCCCCGGCTGACCGCCAAGGTGGAGAAGCTGTCAGGCGGTCAGCGTCAAGCCATCGCCATTGCCCGCGCCGCCAGCTTTCAGCCGCGGGTGTTGATCATGGACGAACCTACCTCGGCCCTTGCGGTTGCAGAGGTAGAGGCTGTGTTGGCCCTCATCAACCGCGTCAAAGCCAAGGGGGTGGGGGTGGTGCTGATCACCCATCGTTTGCAAGATCTGTTCCGCGTCTGTGACCGGATCGCCGTGATGTATGAAGGCATCAAGGTTGCCGAACGCCGGATAGAGCAGACAAACCTTCAGGATCTGGTCGATCTGATCGTCGGGAAAGGGGTGCACTGATGGCAGGCTACTCCGAACGCGCCAAAGGATCTGCCACGGCGGATTTCGTGGCAGAACATGCGCAGGTCTTGTCGATTGGGCTGTTCTTCGTGGCCTGCCTTGTCCTGTTTTCCGTTGCATCCCCTACCTTCCTGACCACCGGCAATATTCTGAATATCGTGCGACAAGCCGCCCCGGTGCTTATCGTGGCCGTTGCCATGACGCTGGTGATTACCACGGCAGGTATCGACCTGTCGGTTGGGTCCACTGTGGCGTTGGTCAACGCGGTGGCTGCCATTGCCCTTGCGACAGGCATGGGCTGGATTACGGTTGTTATCCTGATGCTGGTGATGGGGGGGATGATCGGGGCCGCGCAAGGCTGGTTCATCGCCTATCAAGGCATCCCGGCCTTTATCGTCACGCTGGCGGGCCTGTCTATTCTGCGCGGTTACGCGCTGTACCTGACCGAGGGTTATTCGATCCCGATCAAGGACGTGCCCGGGTTTTTCTGGCTGGGGCGTGGCACGCTGGCGGGGTTTCCGGTGCCTGCCCTGATCTCGCTGCTGGTGGCGGTGCTTGGTTTGGTGGTGATGCGCCACACCCGGTACGGGCGGCAAGTGGTGGCCGTAGGGTCTAACATGGAGGCTGCACGCCGGGTGGGTATGCCTGCCCTGTGGACTGTGGCATCGGTCTATGTCGTGTCGGGTGTGGCCTGTGCGATGGCGGGCTTGCTGATCGCGGCACGGCTGGGGTCGGGGTCATCAAACGCGGCGGTAGGGTTTGAATTGCAGGTGATTGCGGCGGTCGTATTGGGGGGCACCTCCTTGATGGGGGGGCGGGCCAGCATGGTCGGCACCGTGCTGGGCACCATGACCATCGCGGTGATTGGCAACGGCTTGATCCTTGTCCACATCTCGCCCTTCTTTACGCAGATCGTGACGGGGACGATCATTCTGATTGCGATCTGGATGAACACCAAACTGTTCAGCGGGGGCTTGCGCCTTGGAAGGAAACGCAAATGACGACAGAGTTTTCGCAGGCCCATGTCGGATCAGGGCTGGTGATGACGGTCAATGGCCCGATCCCAAGCGCGGATCTGGGGGTCACGCTGATGCACGAACACCTTCTGAATGATTGTTCCTGCTGGTGGAATCCGCCGACAGACCCCGCCCGCGCCTATCTGGCCGATGGCCCGGTGCGGATGGAAATCTTGTCCGAACTGCGCCAAGACCCGTTCGTCAACAAACACAACATCGCGCTGGATGATCTGGACCTGTGCATCGATGAAATCGGTGCTTTTGTGCAGGCGGGGGGGCGAACGGTGGTGGACCCAACCTGCCGGGGCATCGGGCGTGATCCAGCCAAGTTGCGCCAGATTGCAGCGGCGTCGGGGCTGAACATCGTGATGGGGGCAGGTTACTATCTGGCCTCGTCGATGCCGGATGAGATGGGGCTCCTGTCAGTCGATGATATCGCCGACCAGATCGTGGCCGAGGCATTGCGCGGCACCGATGGCACCGACGCCAGAATCGGGCTGATCGGCGAGATTGGCGTGTCGTCCGACTTTACCGAGTCCGAGCAGACATCGCTGCGCGGGGCCGCGCGGGCACAGGTGCGCACCGGGCTGCCGCTGATGGTGCATCTGCCGGGGTGGTTTCGACTGGGCCACAAAGTGCTGGATATGGTGGAGGCCGAAGGGGCCGATCTTTCCCACACCGTCCTGTGCCACATGAACCCGTCGCATGACGACTGGGACTATCAGCGCAGCATCGCCGAACGGGGGGCGTTCGTGGAATTCGACATGATCGGGATGGATTACTTTTATGCCGATCAGCAGGTGCAATGTCCGCCTGATGACGACGTGGCCCGCGCCATTCTGCGGCTCGTGGATGCCGGGCATCTTGACCGGGTGCTGCTGTCGCAAGACGTATTCATCAAAATGATGCTGACGCGGTATGGCGGCAATGGCTATGCCTTTGTGCAGCGCCATTTTTTGCCCCGCTTGCAGCGCCATGGCCTGCCTGTGGCGGCCTGTGATGCCCTGATGACGACCAATCCTCGCCGCGTCTTTGACGCTGGCCTCTGACGCCGAAAAGGATATTTCATGACAACCAAAGTTCTGCTGGTGGGGGAAAGCTGGGTCAGTTCGGCCACCCATTACAAAGGGTTTGATCAGTTCGGCAGCGTGACGTTTCACCTTGGTGCCGAGCCTCTGGTAGCGGCCCTGAAGGGGTCTGAATTTGATCTGACCTACATGACCGCGCATGAAGCGGTTGAGGGGTTCCCCTTTCAGATGGAAGGGTTGGATGCCTATGACGTGATCATCCTGTCCGATATCGGGGCCAATTCCTTTCTTTTGCCACCTGCAGTCTGGCTGCGGTCGCAAACCGTGCCCAACCGTCTCCGGCTGATCAAGGCTTGGGTCGAACGGGGCGGCGGGCTGCTGATGTGTGGTGGGTATTTCAGTTTTCAAGGTATCGACGGCAAGGCCCGCTGGCGCAACACTCCGGTCGAAGATGTGCTGCCCGTGACCTGCCACCCTTGGGATGACCGGGTGGAAATACCTGAAGGCGCAGTGGCCGATGTGACCCAAGCGGACCATCCCGTGCTTGCCGGAATGGGGGGCGATTGGCCATTCATTCTGGGTGTGAACGAGGTGATGGTGCGCGACGGGGCCGAGGTTCTGGCGCGACTGCCAGCAGATCAGGGCGGTCATCCGCTGCTGGTGGTTGGCACCCATGGCAAAGGCCGCACGGCGGTATGGACATCTGACATCGGGCCACATTGGCTGTCACCCGCCTTTTGCGAATGGGACGGCTATGGGCGGCTGTGGAAAAACCTGTTGGGCTGGCTGGCACCTGCCCGTGGCTGATTACGTTTGCGCCATGATCGCCGCCATCTCTGTCACGGTCGGAAAAGCCTTGGCTGTGCCGGGGCGCGACACGGCAATTGCAGCCGCCCGCGCCGCATGGCCCAAAGCCCGCGCATCAAGCCCCGTGCCCCGCAAATGGGCCGAGGCGAGGGTCGTCGCCATGAAACAATCGCCCGCCCCCGTGGTATCGACAACCCGGCAGGTGTGGGCTGGCACATGGACAACCCCATTCCCATACAGCCGTGCGCCCGCAGGCCCTAGCGTCAGTACGACCTGCCCCACTCCTTTAGCAATCAGGGCGTCAGGGCCACCAAGGGCCTGTGCCTCGCCTTCGTTCACGAACGCCATATCCACCAGACGCAGCACATCTCCCATGAAGGCACCCATGGGTGACGGGTTCAGAGCGGTCCGCAGGCCCATGGCTTTGGCCCGTTCCAATACGGCCAGCGTGGTTGGACCCGAAAGGTTGCCCTGCACCACCAGCAGATCGCCACGCTCTGCGCCATCCAGCATCTGGATGGCCAGGTCTGGCGGCAGACCGCCCGCCGATTCTGTCGTGGTGATGTTGGCGTTTTCCCCAGACTGCGTGCGCAGGACGATGGAAAAGTCGCTGGCCACCCCTGCCATCACGACCAGCCGCAGATCAAGCGGTTCGCGCAGAAGCCTCGCGCGAATGTCATCCCCGCGCAGATCGTCGCCAACTGCCGCGCCAAACACACACCTCACCCCCGCCCGGCCCAGCACAACCGCTTGGTTCGCCCCTTTGCCCCCAAGATCGCGCAAAGCCGCCCGGCCATGGATGGATGCACCGGGGGCTGGCAGATCAGCCACCTCGATGGTTTCATCTAACGCCACGTTTCCAATCACAAAGGCGCGCATAGGGCCGCTGTCTCCTGCCACAAAGGTCATCTGATGCAACACATATCGAACCGCACCTCTGGTGCGATAGCCGAAATCTTCGGACGCAAGAAAGCTTTGATCGGCATGATCCACTGCCCGCCGTTTCCGGGGGCACCGCGCTATCGTGGGGCTACGCTGGACAGTATCTATGACGCCTGCCTGCGCGACGCGGAAATGCTGATTGAGGGCGGCTTGCACGGGCTGATCGTTGAAAATCATGGTGACATTCCGTTTTCCAAACCCGAAGATATCGGCCCAGAAACCCCCGCCTTCTTGTCCGTGGTCACAGACCGCATCCGCAGGGCAACCGGCGTTCCGATTGGTATCAACGTGCTGGCCAACGCCCCGCTGCCCGCCTTGGCAACAGCGGTGGCAGGGGGGGCTGCATTCGTTCGCGTCAACCAATGGGCCAACGCCTATGTCGCCAATGAGGGTTTCATGGAGGGCCGCGCCGGCGAAGCCCTGCGCTACCGGTCATTGCTGCGGGCTGAAAACGTGCGCATCTTTGCCGACGCCCATGTCAAGCACGGCAGCCATTCCATTGTGGCCGACCGGTCCATCCCCGAACTGACCCGAGACCTTGCGTTCTTTGACGCCGATTGCGTTATTGCCACCGGTCAACGCACTGGCCACGCTGCCAGTCTGGATGAGATTGACGAGATCGCCAGTGCCAGCCACCTGCCCGTATTGGTAGGGTCGGGCGTGACGGAAGATAACATCTTGGCCATTCTGGCCCGCACCAACGGGGTGATCGTGGCCTCTTCGCTCAAGGTCGATGGCGTGTGGTGGAACCCGGTTGAACCTGACCGCGTGAAACGCTTTGTCGCCCGCGCAGCCGAGGGGTTGTGATCAGACGCCCAGACTTTGCCATAACCAGTACAGGCCAGCAGCCCCCCCCGCTGCACTGCCCGCAATCAGCAGGGTCTGCCCGCCACGTAGCGCATAAAGGGCAAAGGCGGTGCCCAGAACCAGCATCACTTGTGCGGCCTCGATCCCCAGATTGAAGCTGACCAAGGCGGTGGCAAACTGCGACCCAGAAAGGTTGGCCCCAGTCAGGATGGTAGCAAAGCCATAGCCGTGGATCAGCCCGAAAAACCCCGCTGACGCTGCGCGCGGCCCAGGCAGGAACGGGCGGATATTATCAATCGCAGTCAAAATGATCGAAACCGCCACCAGCCCCGATATCAGATCGGTCGGCGGGCGCAGCAGAGCCGTTGACGCGGCGGTCAGGGTCAGCGCATGGGCGACAGTGAACCCGGTGACGGCCAGCAATATCTGTGACGCGGCAGCACGGGTGCTGGTCAAAGCGGTGATCGCAGGCAAGATCAGCAGCAGCAAGAACACGATGTGATCCGGTCCGGTCAGCAGATGTTCGACGCCTGCGGTGAAATAGCTGCGGGCGGTTTCCCACAGACTGCTCGTCGCGGCACCTGCTGCAATCGTCGCCTCTGGCGCAGTTGCGCGCAGGACGGCGGTGGTCTGGCCCGACGACAGGAACATCCGGTGGTCGGGGTCCACATCGGCAAACAGACGCGACTGCACGGTCAATGGCGCGGTGGCCGAGGGGCACTGGCCAGCAAAACCCACATCCAGATATTCAATCCCGCCGTCCTGCGACGCCCCGGCAGAGGTCCGCGTCAGGGTGCAAGTCCCCCCTGCCATCAGCATCAGAGTCGATGTCGCGTAGGCGGCGACGGCATCCAGCCGCCGGTCAGCCTCGGCCCAGGTCACCTGACCATCAAGGTTTTCATCGATCCAAACAATTACCTCGATATCACGGAAGGCGACGCGCAGTGTGGCGGTCACGTTCGCCCCTTGCCGGTCGATGTCCAGATAGGACCGCGTCGTTTCATGCGCCTGCGCCGGAAGCGCCAGCAAAAGCAAAAGTATCAGCGCGCGGATCATGGGGTGCCCGCCAAACGCAAGGCCAGCACCAGCACCGCAATCGCAAGGATCCACGACCCCGCCACCCGCAAGACGATAAGGCGGGGGGTATCGCGCAGAACTCCGGCAAGCGCCATGGCGTTGAGGCAGATCAGATAGGCGGCGGTAAAGGTGCCTGCCGCGGCAGCAACCCCCGCGTCGACGGTGCCGGTATCCGTATCGGCCCCGATCGCCAGACCCAATGCCAGTGCTATCGCACCCAATCCGACAACCAGCAAGCGCAGATTGGCGGCCAGCAGCCCGCCTAAGATCAACGCCAAAATCAGCACCACCAATTGCAACCATGCGAAGGCAATCCCGTAGGCCAACCCAACAGCCAACCCAACCCCAAGACCCGCCAAAGGCAGGCGCGTCTGATGCCGCCCCAAGGTCAGCCCCAAAGCCAGCAGGG
>JANNNF010000297.1:0-3312 GCA_031398405.1 Rhodobacterales bacterium
CAAAGCTTCCTGGCGCCACGACGGCGGCGAATGTGGCGAGGGTTGCGAGCTTCTTCATGGCGGTGGCGTCCTTTTTTTTTCTGAGGTTTCTGTGCATGGGCCTGCGAGCGATCACGCAGGCGCAGAGCCAACTTCGGTCAAGGCGTTGACCAACTGGTCGCGCGGAGCAGAGGATTTGACATCGACTTTGCGTGCGCCCGGATCGGCATTGACCTCGGCGGCTGGGTCGACTGACTGAATTGCCTTGGTCACGCTGCGCGCACAGCCACCACAGGTCATGTTTTCAATATGGAACTGCATGAGTACCTCCTTCTGGGTTCCGTCTCATGCATAAGCATATGGGGCTTCCCATCGTTGTAAGGTCAAGACCACAAACCCGTGATAGGCAAAACAAAATCAGCTCTTGACCTTACAACGATGGGAAGCCCTATCTCAAAGGGCGGAAACACATGCCGAAGGAGTCCGCCGTGAACATGCAGGCGAAAACACTGCCAGCCGCCGTGGCAGGAAAGATCGTTCTCGACGTCGAGGGCATGACCTGCGCCTCTTGCGTCGGCCGTGTCGAGCGCGCCCTGAAAGCGGTGCCCGGCGTTCAATCGGCCTCGGTCAACCTCGCCACCGAACGGGCAGAGGTAACAGGCGCTACCGTTGACCGCGCGCTTCTTGTCAAGGCTGTCGAGGATGCGGGCTATGACGTTCCATCCCACCCTGTCGATCTGCAGATCGAGGGAATGACTTGCGCCTCTTGCGTCACCCGGGTGGAACGTGCGCTGACATCTGTTTCCGGGGTAACAAAAGCCTCAGTCAATCTTGCAACCGAGCGGGCGCATGTGATCGGACAGGCCGACCCGGCCGCCCTGATCCGTGCCATCGAAGATGCAGGCTATGATGCGCGTCTTGCCGTCTCAGGGGCCGATCTGTCGGAGGTTGCCACCTTACGTAAGGCAGCCGAGGAAAGCGCCCTGAGGCGGGATCTGCGGATTGCGGCCGCGCTGACCCTGCCGGTGTTTGTGCTGGAGATGGGATCCCACCTGTTCACCTGGGTGCACATGGCAGTGATGAACACGATCGGAATGCAGAACAGCTGGTATCTGCAGTTCGCCCTGACGACGGCGGTTCTCTTTGGCCCGGGCTTGCGTTTTTTTGCCAAGGGCCTGCCCGCGCTGGCGCGGCTTGCCCCGGACATGAACAGCCTTGTCGCTGTCGGCACCTCAGCTGCTTATGGTTATTCTCTGATCGCAACCTTTGTCCCCACTTTGCTGCCACCCGGCACAGTGAATGTCTACTACGAGGCGGCGGCCGTCATCGTGACGCTTATCCTGCTTGGCCGCACGTTAGAGGCACGGGCCAAGGGGCGAACCTCCGAAGCGATCAAGCGTTTGGTCGGATTGCAGGCCAAGACGGCGCGGGTTTTCCGAGATGGTGCTGTGGTCGAGTTGCCGATTGCCGAGGTTCGTCCGTCCGATCTGGTCGATGTGCGCCCCGGTGAAAGGGTGCCGGTCGATGGCGAAGTGACAGAAGGGGCCAGTTGGATCGACGAAAGCATGATCTCGGGTGAGCCGTTGCCGGTGGAAAAGACGATTGGCAGCCCGGTGACAGGCGGCACGATCAACCAGACCGGTGCCTTCACCTTTCGCGCCATGGCGGTGGGCGAAGCGACGATGCTGGCCCAGATCATCCGCATGGTCGAGGCGGCACAGGGGGGAAAGCTGCCAATCCAGGCGCTGGTGGACCGCGTGACCATGTGGTTCGTGCCCGCCGTCATGGGCTTGGCCGCGTTGACCTTTGTCGTTTGGCTGGTTTTTGGCCCTGAGCCTGCACTGACCTTTGGCCTTGTCAACGCCGTGGCGGTTCTGATCATTGCCTGCCCCTGTGCCATGGGGCTGGCGACGCCGACATCGATCATGGTCGGAACTGGACGCGGCGCCGAACTCGGCATCCTGTTCCGCAAGGGTGAAGCGTTGCAGGCCTTGCAGGACGTCAAGGTGGTGGCCTTTGACAAGACCGGTACGCTGACGATGGGAAAACCGAGCCTGACGGATCTTTATCTTGCCCCCGGCTTTGACCGTGACCCGGTGCTGGCCGCCGTCGCGGCGGTTGAGGGCAAATCAGAACACCCGATTGCCCGCACCATCGTGGCAGCGGCGGCGGAGGCAGGCCTTGCCCTGCCAGACGTTACCGGTTTTGCCTCGGTCACCGGCTTTGGTGTCGCGGCCCGCGCCGGCGACCAACAAATCGACATCGGTGCCGACCGCTACATGGGAAAGCTGGGTCTGGATGTAGCGTCCTTTGCCGATATCGCGGCTCGGCTGGCGGATGAGGGCAAATCGCCGCTCTATGCCGCGATAGATGGCAAGCTGGCGGCGATCCTTGCCGTTGCCGACCCAGTCAAGGCAACGACACCCCAGGCGATCAAGGCCCTGCATGCACTTGGCCTGAAGGTTGCGATGATCACGGGCGACAATGCCCGCACGGCGCAGGCCATCGCACGCCAGTTGGGCATCGACGAGGTCGTGGCCGAGGTCCTGCCCGACGGAAAGGTCGCCGCCGTCAAGCGGCTGAAGGCCCTAGGCACATTGGCCTATGTCGGCGACGGGATCAACGATGCCCCGGCTCTGGCTGAGGCGGATGTCGGGCTTGCCGTTGGCACAGGCACCGATATCGCCATTGAGGCTGCCGATGTGGTGTTGATGTCGGGGCGTCTCACCGCAGTGCCCGACGCCATTGCGCTGTCGAAGGCCACGATGCGCAACATCCGGCAGAACCTGTTCTGGGCCTTTGCCTACAATGCCGCCCTCATCCCGGTCGCCGCAGGGGCGCTTTGGCCGGTTTACGGAATCCTTCTGTCGCCAATCGTTGCCGCCGGTGCGATGGCGCTGTCATCGGTCTTCGTCCTTGGCAACGCGTTGCGTCTGCGCCGCTTTGTCCCCATTCAAGCCTGAAGGAGCCAGATCATGAACATTGGTGAAGCAGCGAAAGCCTCGGGCGTATCGGCCAAGATGATCCGCTACTACGAGTCTACAGGGCTAATCCCTGCGGCAGGGCGCACCGGTTCGGGCTACCGCGTCTATTCCGACACCGAGGTGCAGATGCTGCGCTTCATCCGGCGCTCCCGCGACCTCGGCTTTCCGGTCGAGAAAATCGAGGAACTGCTGGCTCTCTGGCGAGACCGGTCCCGCCAGAGTGGTGATGTAAAGCGTCTGGCACTGGAACAAATCAGCGGGCTGGAGCGGAAAATCAGCGAGATGCAGGCCATGATGGAAACGTTGCAGCATCTTGCCGATGTATGCTGCGGGGATCATCGGCCAGATT
>JANNNF010000358.1:0-2188 GCA_031398405.1 Rhodobacterales bacterium
CCCAACGCACGCGCCCCGCCCAGTGTGGCAGCGTCCCAGAAATCGGCGCTGTGCTGGTGGGGGGCGTCGGGGTCGGCAATGCGGGCGGTCATCAGCCCGGTAAGCAGGTTCAAGAGCATATCGGCGGGGGCGGTGTCGGTGCCCATGGCGATGTTGATGCCGCGCGCGCGCAGGCCGCCAAAGCTGCGCAGGATGGACCCGCCGCGGGCCGAGACCAGCGGGCAATGCACCACGCTGACGCCGTGGTTGGCGTAATGAACCAGATCGGTGTCGGTGGCGTTGGTGGCGTGGGGGGCGAGGATGCGGTCGTTCAGCAGGCCCTCGCGGGCCAGCCAATCGGGGGCGGTGGTGCCGTGCAGGGCGTGCACGGTTTGCACCTCCATAGCGCCTTGGGCCATGTGCAGACGGACGCGGCAATCAAGATCGCGGGCGGCATCCATCGTGCGGCGCAGCAAGGGTGCGGTGCAGGTTTCGACCCGGTCGGGGGCGAGCATGCCGTTGATCAGGCCGTTGTGGCGGCCAGTTTGCGCGGTGATGAAGGCGATGGCCTCGTCAAGGCCCGCCATGCCGCGGAATTCGTCAAACTGCGGCGTGATCTGGCCGGGGGCGTCCAGCACCATGCCGCCAGCGCGGTAGGCGGGCGAGAGGTAGACGCGCAGGCCCATCTCGCCTGCGGCGTCGGCTGCGGCGGTGAATTCGGCGATGGTCTCACCCCATGCGCGGTAAAACAGCGACGCAATCGGTGCCGCAGTAGTGATGCCGTTCAGCAGCAGTTGTGCAAAGGCATAGCGTTTCTGGAAGGCCAGTTCGTCAGGCGAATACATCTCATACGGCCCGCGATTGACGTAAGAGCGCGGCCAGACCCGGCCCTTGGCCCAGCCGGGGTTGTGGTCGATTGAAAGGATGGTGGTATCGAGATCCGACAGCGCATCAAGGTCGATCAGGCCGGGGGAAATCAGCGCGCGGCCAAGGGCGATGCGGCGGGCGACTTCGCCGTCAAAGCGTTGGCCGACGTGCAGGATGCGGCCTGCCTCGAACACCACCTCGCCATGGGGGATCAGGCAATGCCCGCCATTGGCGTGACCCAGCACCCAGTCGGCGGTCAGGGCGGTGCGGCCTGCGGGGTGCGCACCAAGGGAAAGGTCGCGAAGCGTGGTCATGGCAGGGTGATCCCCGGCAGGGTCAGCGCGCCGCCCCGGGCCACCACGCGGCCGCATTTGACCACCAAGGGGCGGGGGGATTCTTCGACAACGGCGTGGGCGAGGGTTTCGCCTGCGACAAGGGTGAGGTCGGCAATAGCACCGACCACCAGCCCCAAAGCCTCGACCCCCATCGCGTCGGCCCCGCCACGCGACGCGGTATCAAGCAGCAATTCCAGTTCATCATCGCGGCGCATGCGGTTTTTCATGCCGACAATGCGGGCGCGGTGCAGCATGTCGGGCTGGCCCCATGGGCCCCAGGTATCGCGGATACCGTCGCAGCCCATGCCGACCTTGATGCCAGCCGCGCGCATGTCTTGCAGGCTTGGCACCTCGGCCGAGGGGTGGCCGGTGGTGAAGATGCGGATGTCTTCGCGCGCCACGGCCGCCATCAAGGGGCCTACGCGGCGCGGGTCGGGCATGCCCAGACAGAAGCAATGCGACACGCCAACCTTGCCCTGCATGCCGTGCGCGCGGGTGCGGGCGATGATTTCTTCCAGCGTGAAGGCCCCCAGCTCGCCGTATTCGTGCAGGTGGATGTCGATGGGTTTGCCGTGCTTTTCCGCCAGCCCGAAAATCGCATCCAGCGAGGCTTTGGGATCGCGGTCCATTGACGACGGATCAAGCCCGCCGACCACGTCGGCCCCCATCGCCAAGGCTTCGTCGAGCAGGTCATAGACGCCGGGGCGGATCATCAAGCCCGACTGCGGGAAGGCGACAATCTGAATGTCTACAGCGCCGCGCAACGCGTCGCGGGTGTGCAGTTTGCCTTCCAACAGGGTCAGTTTGTGGTCATGGTCCACATCGACATGGCTGCGGATATGGCCGGTGCCATTGGCGATCAGGTGCAACGCGTGGCGCATCGACTGGCGATGCACGTCAAGGCCGAGGGGGATGCGTTCGTTGCGTTCATTGTCGATCAGGTCCTGAAGATCGCCGCCCTTGCGGCCCGCGTACCAGCCCATGCCCCAAGTGGTTTTATCCAGATG
>JANNNF010000380.1:0-25223 GCA_031398405.1 Rhodobacterales bacterium
TGGTTGATACCGTGCCAGCACCGATCACTTTTAACGCTGTGACCACCGACAACACTGTCAATGGCGCAGAAAACACCGCTGGCTTTGCGATCACTGGCACGTCGTCTGCCGGGGCCACTGTGTCGATCACGCTGCAAGGTGTGACGCAAACGGCTGTGGCAGAGGCGGATGGCAGCTTTACCGTCACTTGGGTGGCTGGCACCCTGACCGCAGGTGAATATGACGCGACCATCACCGCCACCACGACAGATGCGGCTGGCAATGCCACCACAACCACCCACACCTTCCACGTCGATACCGCCACGACCGTTTCCTTTTCGGCTGGTGCGATTGAAGTCGATAACATCGTCAACGCGGTTGAAGTGGCTGATGGCGTGACGCTGACAGGTGCGGCGCAGGCCGGGGCGACCGTCAACGTCGCCTGGAACGGCACGACGCTGGCCGCCACTGTTGCCGCAGACGGCAGCTGGACCGTAACCTTCCCAGCCTCGGCCATTCCGGTTGGTACCTATTCCTCCACCGCGACCGTGACGGCAACGGATGCGGCTGGCAACACTGCCACCGCAACGCGTGATATCCAGATCGACACAAGCACCTCGGTTTCGATCGACGCTGGCCTGCTTGGCGGGGATGATCTGGCCAGCGGGTCGGAACGCAGCGCAGGCATCACCTTCACCGGGCACGCCGAACCCAACGCCTCGGTGTCTGTGACCTTCGAGGGCGTCAACCGTGTTGTCACTGCAGATGCCGGCGGCAACTGGACCGCCAGCTATACCAGCGCCGATTACCGCGCAGGCACTTATGACAGCGCCATCAACGTGACGGCCACAGACGCCGCTGGCAACACCGCAACCGCCACCCATGCGGTCAAGGTGGATACCGAGGTCAACCCGTTCTCTATCATCTCGCTGTCGTCGGGCACCGATGGCATCAGTGGTGCAGAGGCGCTGAATGGCGTGACGGTCACTGGCACAGTTGAACCCTTCTCGACCGTACAAGTCACCTTCGGCAGTTCCACCCCACAAACCGTGACTGCAGGGGCCAATGGCACCTGGACCGCTACGATCCCGACCAGCGCGATCCCGGCAGGGGAAACGACGGTCAACATGACCGCCATCGCAACCGACCGGTTCGGGAACATCTCGGCCCCGATCACCCAGGCCGTGGTGGTTGACCGCATCGTCAACGACCTGACCCGCCCGGGTGGAAACATCACGGCAGACGACACCCTGAACACCGCAGAACGCGCGCAGGGCCTGACGCTGAATGGCACGGTTGAACCGAACTCCACCATCCTTGTCACGCTGACCAATGGCGCGCAGCAGACGGTTACGGTTGGGGCAACTGGCTTATGGTCGGTTACCTTCCCGGCAAGCACGCTGCCGACTGGCAATGGTGAATCCGTGACAGCCACCATCCATGCCACCGACAGCTTCGGCAACGAGCGGGAAATCACCGAAAGCTTCAAGGTCGATACCGTCGCCCCGAACGCGCCCTTGGTGACCGATCTGACCGAAAACGTGACGGGTGGCATCACCTCTATCGTGACGGCAGGCAACGGGGCCTATGATGTGTTTGAGATCACCGCAGCAGGTGTGCAGAACGAACTGACCACCAGCCAGAACTATGATGCGATGTTCAACGACACGACGAACCGTTTCACCAGTGCGGTGCCCGATGGCAGCTATTTGGTGATCCGGGCCGAGGATGAGGCGCTGAACCATACCTCGACCTTGTTTGTCGAAAACAGCTTTGGGTCGATCAACATTGATCTGGGCCGTGACGGGTTGGTGGGGCTGGATATCGGCGTCATTGACCTGCGCGAGGCGGCTCAGGCCAGCCTGACCATTACAGAGGCGCAGTTGCGGGATCTGACCGGGTCGGATGATCGTCTGATCGTCATGTCTGACGGCGATGATCATGTGACGGCTTTGGGCGCGATCAACACCGGGCAGCACACCACCGGGCCGGACGGTCAGTCCTACACGATCTATACCCTTGGCAGCAGCGGGGCGACCCTGCTTCTGGACGATGACATCAACCTTGTGATCTGATCCGGAAAGGGAGGAGGGCCTATGCCCTTGATCCGTATCCGCACCGCCGGCCCGCGATGTGGAACATCCGGGCCGGTGCTGGCGGCGCTGTTGCTGGTATCTGGATGCGTGGGCGGCGATATGCCGGGCGTGTCCATGTTCAACTTTGGCAAAGGGCAGGGCCCCTCGGACCCGGCCGTGTCAGAGCCACACCTGACAGGCAAGGGGCAGGTTGTGTCCCCCCTCATCGACGGGCTGCAGACCCGTGGGTCCGTGCTGGTCCAAGGCTCGCCCTATCATCAGGTCGCGGGCGCTGTGCTGGACGCCAGCAAAGGCGCTGCCCAGGCCGAATTGCGGGTGGCCCGGCTGACCGCACAGGCGAAATCCAAGAACTGGCTGCCCACGATTGGGCCGAATGTCAGCCTGACCTCGCTCGGGGCGCTAGCGGCCAATCTTGTGCTGGAACAGACCCTGTTTGACAACGGCCGCCACAAGGCCGAACGCGCCTATGCCGCAGCCGATGTCGAAGTGGCCGCTGTCACGCTGGCGTCAGATCTGAACGAACGCGTCTATCAAGGCCTTAGCCATTATATTTCCGGCCAACGGTCGATCGAACTGATTGCCGTGACCGAAGCCTCGATTGCCCGGATGGCCGAATACGAACGCATCATGGCGGTGCGGGTCGAAGGCGGGTTGTCAGATCGGTCTGAGCAGCGGGTGTTGACGCAGAAATACACCGAAATGCAGGCTACCCTGTCGTCAGACCGCGAGACCCTGACCACAGCCCGTGCCGAGTTGAACGCGATGACCTCGCGTCCGATGGACGGGGTGCGCGGGTTGTCGGGCGTTGCGGCAAGTTCCGCCAATTCAGTACCGCTGTCAGTATTGCTGGCGCGTGGTGATGGTGCGCGTATGGTCGCGCAAGCCCGAGTCGCGCGCGCGGCCAACTTGCCCGGCCTTGCCGCCCAAGCCGGGCTGGACAGTGCAGGCGAAGTGGATGCAGGCTTGACGCTTGGCGGGTCCAAACTGGGTTTTGGCACGGGTGACACACTTAAGGTGCTGGCCGCCACTGAAGAGGTTGCCGCCCGCAAAGTGGCTGAGGCGACAGAGACCTCAAATCGCCGTCTGGTGGCATTGGAGCGTGAAATTGCGGCTCTGGCAACGCGGGAACGCGACGGTGCCGAGGTGCTGCGCCAGACCATTGGCAATCTTGATCTGTTCACCGAACAGTACCGCGCGGGTCGCAAGACTCTGCTGGAACTGGTCAGCCAGTTTGAAGGCTACACCCGGATGCAACGCGAGCAGGCGTCGCTGAAATACGAAATTGCGGCCCTAAAGCTGGATATGGCGCGAGAACGCGGCGATCTGGTCAGCGGGGCACAGATGTGACCGACGACCGGGTCATTGCCTTTGATATGAACGCCAGCCACGTCGCCGCCGCTGGCCCAATTGCCGCGCGCCCTGCCCCGGCAGCCCGCCCACACGCCCCGCGCCATACCGAGCGCGCGACCAATCGCGCGCAACTGGCGTCGGTCTATGCCGGGTTGGTGGGGGCGGATGTATCACCCGCTGATTTGCTGGACCACATTCACATCGCTGCAGGTAGCGGCCCTGTCAGCCTGACCGAAGTGGCCGCCGCACTAAAGGCCACGGGCCTGACGGTGCGCGTCGATGCCCTGGCGCATCTGGAGGATGGCGTGTGGCCTGCGTTGGTGGAAATGACCAATCGCCAGATGGTGCTGGTATTGGCGCTGACGGACGCTGGCCCCACGATCTATGATCCAACGGCCGACGACCTGCGCCTTGATGTGCCGATAGCTGATTTCCTGCCGGTATATGCCGGACGCACCCTGCGCGCCCGCATTACCTTGGCTGATCTGGAGCAGCGCCATATTGACGGCACCAAGCCCGCGCATTGGTTCTGGGGAGAGTTTCGTCACTATAAACGCTCGTTTATGGAGGTGGCGGCATCGTCGCTGTTCTCTAACATCCTTGCGGTGGCGATCTCGCTGTTTTCCTTGCAAATCTATGACCGGGTGATCCCCTATCAGTCGGAACCCACGCTGTGGGTGCTGGCACTGGGCGCGTTGCTGGCGGTGCTGATGGAAGGGTTCCTGAAACTCGCGCGGTCTGCCCTGATGGACAACACCGGCAAACGAATTGAGCTGGCTGTGCAGGCGCGGCTGATGTCGCGGTTGCTCGGCATGAAGATGGGGCCGGGCGAACGCAAACCATCCGAGATTTTCGGATCAATGCGCGAATTCGGGTCTGTGCGCGAGTTCTTTACCGCCTCTACCATTGGCACCTTGGCGGACCTGCCATTTCTGGTGGTGTTTCTGGCCCTCGTCGCCTCCATCGGAGGCAACCTCGTGTGGGTGCTGATCTTCGGGGGTATCTTGATGGTAGTGCCGGGATTCCTGATGCAAAAGCGGATGGTCGCGCTGACCCACGCCACCCAAGGGGCCAGCATGCGGTCATCAAGATTGCTGTATGAGGCGGTGTTCGAGCATGAAACCGTCACCACACAGCGCGGCGAAGACCGGGTCAACCGCATCTGGGCAGAACTGAACGCACTGTCGGCATCGAAGGCATCGGACCAGCGCAAGCTGACCTCCATCCTGACGACATGGGCGCAAGGGGTGCAGCAGGCGACCTATATCGCCGCTGTGGTGATGGGAACCTATCTGGTGTTCAAGGGTGACTTTACCGTCGGCACGATCATTGCGGTGGGCATCCTGACAGGCCGCACCCTTGGACCTTTGGCGCAAGTGGCGGCCACAATGGCCCGTTGGTCTAATGTCAAATCGGCACTGACCGGGCTGGACGCCATTGCCAACGCGCGCCAAGCCGAAGAGGCCGGGCGCAAGTATTTGCGGCGTGACAAGGTGGCGGGCGCGTTTGAACTGCGGCATGTGGAATTCCGCTATGACTCGCAATCTTCCCCCACGGTGGAAATCGCGGCGATGGCCATTCCTGCAGGGCAGCATGTAGCGGTCCTGGGCAGCAACGGGTCGGGCAAATCGACCCTGTTGCGGCTGCTTGCGGGGCTTTACGACCCCACCAAGGGCCGGGTTCTGCTGGACGGTGTCGATATGGGGCAGGTGCATCCGCGCGATCTGCGGCGCAGCATCGGCTATCTGGGCCAGGAAGTGCGGCTGATCGCAGGCACCATCCGCGACAACCTGAACCTCAGCCAGTTGGAACGCAACGACGACCGCCTGCTGGAGGCGCTGGAGTTCGCAGGGCTGGGACCGTTCGTGAAAACTCACCCGCGCGGGCTTGATCTGGAGATCCGGGAGCTTGGCGAGGGGCTATCGGTCGGCCAACGCCAAAGCATCGGCTGGGCGCGGCTGTGGCTGCAAAACCCGTCAGTGGTGCTGCTGGATGAGCCGACCGCCGCACTGGATCAGACGCTTGAGGCCACGTTGGTGTCGCGTCTGAAAGGCTGGCTGGAGGGGCGCACCGCGATTATCGCCACCCACCGGGTGCCGATTTTGCAACTGACAACCCGCACACTGATCTTGCAAAACGGCAGGCTGGCGGTGGACGGGCCGAAAGAGGCCGTGCTGGCCCATCTTGCCAAAGCACAAGGGGGCGGCGCGCAATGACCACCATCGACCACGGGTTTGACACCCGCACGCGAGGGCCATCCATCACCATCTGGATGATCATCGCGACCATGGTGGTGTTCATCCTGTGGGCGTCATTTGCGTGGGTCGATGAGATTGTCCGCGCGCAGGGCACCGTGGTGTCGTCGTCAAAACCGCAGATCATTCAAAACCTTGAGGGCGGTATTCTGGCTGAGTTGTCGGTGGCAGAGGGCGATATTGTCGAACCGGGCCAGACGCTTGCCCGGCTTCAATCGACGCAGTATCAGTCGGCGGTGGATGATTACCGTGACCAGATTGCAGCTCTGGACATTCGACGTCTGCGGATCGAGGCCGAGATGACGGGGGCTTCAAAATTCCGGGTGCCATCGGCCTTAGCGGACCGGGTGCCTGACATCGTGGCATCCGAGGCGACCTTGCTGAAGGCCCGCCAGTCTGACTTTGCCGCCCGGCGTGATGGCGCGCAGGCAGTGCTTGATCAGGCGTCCAACGAACTGGACATCATGGAGCGGATGCTGAAGCAGGATGTGGCCCCGCAGATCGAAGTCACCCGCGCCCGCAAGGCCCACCGGGATGCCGAAAACCGCTTGTCAGACACGATCACCCAGATGGAATTGGAGCGCGCCAAGGATTACTCCGAGGCGCTGAAAGAACTGACATCCCTACGGCAGAACCTGAAAATCAGCGAAGATCAACTGGCCCGCACCACCCTTCTGGCCCCGATGCGGGGCGTGGTGAACAAGCTGTCGGTCACCACCATTGGCGGCGTCGTGCGGCCGGGTGAAGAAATTCTGCAGCTGATCCCTCTGGACGAAGCTTTGTTCATCGAGGCCAAGGTCAAACCCCGCGATATCGCCGCCGTGCGGCAAGGGCAGCAGGCGACCATCAAGCTGTCGGCCTATGACTACACCATCTATGGCAGTCTCAAGGCCGAGGTGACCTTCATTTCCGCCGATACCTTTATAGATGAACGTGCCCGCACGGCGGACGGCGATCCCCATTATCTGGTGACATTGCGGGTGGACCTGAGCCAGTTGAACGACCGCCAACAGAATCTGGAAATCCGCCCCGGCATGCTGGCCGAGGTAGAGTTGGAGACCGGCGGCAAGACAGTTCTGACCTATTTGACCAAGCCGCTGTACAAATCGCGCGAGGCACTGCGCGAACGCTGACCCTTTGGGTCGGTGCCCCGGCACGGGTGGCCGCGGAATCTGTCGAGCGAATTTTGCAACAAGCAAATCCTTGAAGCAGCACATGGCGGCTGCGGTATAGATATCGCTTATAACCGAGTAAAAGAATCAGGCTTTACCTTTGCAAGTTTTTTTGTCAACTTTAGCAAAAGACAAGTTGCTCGCAGGAAGTCTTGTATGCCGCGCCCCGATATCCACCCTTTTACGCTGACGCGCCAATCGAGGGCGACATGACCAGCACAATGGCTGTTTGCCCTGTAGACACCACCCCGCTGCATGATGCGCTGGGCCTGACAGAAGGCGGTGTGCAGGCACGGATCGTTCTGTTGGGGCAGGTTTATTCGTTGCGCATCACGCGGGCGGGTAAACTGGTCCTGACAAAATGACCCATGTAACGCCAAAAAGCAAAATCCCCCTAAAAGGACTGCACATGACTCGCCCAATGTTCGCCGCCGTGATGAGTACCGCCATTTGCACGGGCCATGCCTTTGCAGCAGAACCAGCACAGGTGGTAGACACCTATGTGGCGATTGCAGGCGCTACATATGGTGATGCGCTGACCACGGCCAAGACCTTGCAGACGGCGGTAGATGCGCTGATCGCTGAACCGTCCGACGACACGCTGACCGCTGCGCGCACCGCTTGGCTGGCGTCGCGGGTGCCCTATCAGCAATCCGAGGTTTTCCGCTTTGGCAACGCCGTCGTGGATGACTGGGAGGGCAAGGTCAACTCTTGGCCACTGGACGAAGGCTTGATCGACTATGTTGACCCCAGCTATGGCACGTCTGAGGAAAATCCGCTGTCCACGCTCAACATCATTGCCACGCCGAAATTCACCCTGTCTGGCACAGAGATTGACGCAACCATCCTTACCCCGGCCTTCATCAGTGACACGCTGCAAGAGGCGGATGGCATCGAATCCAACGTGGCGTCGGGCTATCATGCAGTTGAATTTCTTCTGTGGGGGCAGGATCTGAACGGCACTGGCCCCGGCGCAGGCGAGCGGCCTTTCACTGATTTTGCGGCGGGCGATGCCTGTACCGGTGGCAACTGTAACCGCCGCGCGGCCTATCTGATGGCCGCCACCGCCTTATTAGTGTCTGATCTGGAACAAATGGTCAGCGCCTGGGCACCAGGGGGGATCGGTGCTGCCGCCGTGACCGCCGATCCGAAGGCCGGTGTTCTGGCCATGCTGACCGGCATGGGCAGCCTGTCTTATGGCGAACAAGCGGGCGAGCGGATGAAGCTGGGCCTGATGCTGAACGACCCGGAAGAAGAGCATGACTGCTTTTCCGACAACACCCACAACAGTCACTATTATGACGGCCTGGGTGTGCGGAACGTCTATCTGGGCAGCTATACCCGGGTTGACGGCAGCGTCGTCGCTGGCCCGTCGCTGTCTGAGCTGGTGGCCGCTGCCGATGCCGGGATTGACACCCAGTTGAAGGCTCAGCTTGACACCACTGTGGCAGCCCTTGGGGCCATCAAGACGGCGGCTGAGGGTGGATTTGCCTATGACCAGATGCTGGCCGCAGGCAATGCCGAGGGTGAGGCGCTGATTACGGCCGCCATCACCGGGCTGATTACACAAACCGCGTCCATTGACCGGGCGGTGACAGCGCTTGGCCTGTCAAAAGTTGGGTTTGAGGGGTCTGACAGCCTGGATAACCCCGAGGCGGTGTTTCAGTAAAATGATCGTCTGCAATTGCCAGAACATTTCTGATGAACAGATTCGGTCGGCGGTGAATTGGATGCGCGCATCTGACCCCGCCACCATCATTAGCCCCGGCAGGGTGTACCACGCGCTTGGTAAGCCCGCCGATTGTGGCGGCTGCATGCCGTTGCTGCTGGCCGCCAAATCGCGCGCAGAGTCGATCGAGGAAATGCACCACGCCGACAAATCCATCGCGCGGATCATCTTTCTGGAGGGCCATCCGAACCTGCAAAAGCTGGGCAGTCTGCGCATTGGGCAGACCGTCAAGGAAACACTGAATCCCGATCTGGCCGCCGAACATGGCGCGCGTACGCTGTATATCGATGCGCGTCAGTACTGCGATCAAGTGGGCGACTATGTCAGCCGTGCGATGTTCGATGAAATTTTGGCGGATGAAGAAGGACATATCGACTTTCTGGAAACCCAGCTTGATATATACGAAACACTTGGCGGCGCTGGCTATGCGCTGTTGAACGCCTCACCCGCCAACGCGTGAGGCCAAGCGCCGCAATGGCTTCGTGCTTTTCTGATTGAAGCAATCAGGAAAGGCGCGCTACCACACGGGGCGAAAGGACATGCCGATGTTACGTCCCCTGTTGCTGGCAATTGTTTTGGCTGGTCCTGTCTTTGCGCTGGACCTTGATGATCGCCATTTGCCCGTTATTCCCCGCACCAACGCCGATACCGCCAAGGTTGCCGCTGTGCTGCGTGCCCCCGCTGATTTCAGCAAACCCGAACCGTTTGAGGGGAAATCTGCAGGCGGAGCCACCGTGCGTGCCCGCACAACGCCTGATGCGTTTTCCCAATCATCTGCCAACACTCCGTTTGAGCGAGAGCTGGATTTCAAGCTGGGCAACGCGCTGTTCCGTAAGACATGGATCGCCTCGCCTGCTTCTACCCTCGCGTCGGATGGGCTGGGGCCGCTGTATAACGCGCGCGGCTGTCAGGATTGCCACTTGAAAGACGGCCGTGGGCACCCGCCTGAAGGGGCAGATGACAACCGCGTGTCGATGTTCCTGCGGCTGTCGATTCCGGGCGGGGCGACGCCTGATGCCATCAAGGATTACCTCGCCACGCAGCCAGACCCGGTGTACGGCGAACAGCTGCAGGACTTTGCCAGCCCCGGTCAGGCGGCAGAGGGGCGGATAGAGGTGTCCTATACGGACGCCCCGGTCACGCTGGCCGATGGAATCAAGATTTCTCTGCGCGCGCCGACCTACAGCATCTCTGACCTCGCCTATGGTCCTTTGCACGATGGCATAATGCTGTCGCCCCGCGTCGCCCCACAGATGATCGGGCTGGGACTGCTAGAGGCTATTCCCGCCGCCGATATTCTGGCCAAAGCCGACCCGGAAGATGGTAATGGAGACGGGATATCAGGCCGCCCGTCAGTGGTGATCAGTGCCGAATATGGCATACCGATGCTGGGACGGTTCGGTTTGAAGGCCGGGGCACCGACGGTGCGCGAACAATCGGCGGCGGCGTTTTCGGGCGATATGGGCCTGTCAAACCCATTGCACCGCGACCCGTGGGGCGAGTGTACCACCAACCAGACCGCTTGCCGCACCGCGATAAACGGGCAGGAACCAGGCATCCGCGACGGGCTGGAGGCAGACGGCAAAACGCTGGATCTGGTCACCTTCTACGCTCGCAATCTGGGTGTGCCGGAACGCCGTGATATCGCTGCTCCTGCGGTCCTGCGTGGCAAGGCGGTGTTTCACGACAGCGGCTGTGCGGGCTGCCATACGCCGAAACACGTCACCAATCGGCTCAAAAACCAGCCGGAGCAAAGCTTCCAGCTGATCTGGCCCTACACAGACCTGTTGCTGCATGACATGGGCACAGGTCTGGCCGACAACCGCCCCGAAGGCGTGGCCACGGGCACCGAATGGCGCACCCCGCCACTGTGGGGGCTTGGGTTGACGGAACTGGTTTCGGGCCAAACCGCCCTGCTGCACGATGGCCGCGCCCGCACCATCCTTGAGGCGATCCTCTGGCATGGCGGTGAAGCCCAAGCCGCCCGCGATGCCACCATTGCCCTACCCACCCACGACCGCACTGCCCTTATCGCGTTTCTGGAGAGCCTTTGAATGTTGCGCCCCCTCGCCCTGACGCTGCTGTTGGCCTGCCCCGCGCATGCAGATGTCGCCGCCGCACTCGATCAGATCGGGCAAGGCTATACAGGGTTCGCCACCGCGACGGCAGCACTTGCCGATACTGCCGCGCAGACTTGTGATGCGGCCGCGCTAAAGCCCGCCTTCAACGCGGCGTTTGATGCGTGGATGGCTGTGGCGCATATCCACCTAGGCCCGATCGAACACGATGGCCGCGCGTTAGCGATTGCCTTTTGGCCCGACCCGAAGGGGCTGGGAGCCAAAGCGCAACGAGTGTTACTGATGGGCGATCCTGCCTTGTTAGAGCCTGATATGTTCGCTCAACAATCTGTTGCCGCACGTGGGTTGATGGGGTTGGAGAGACTGTTGTATGTGGTTGAGCCTCCGCCCGCCGACCCTTGCCCCCTGATCCGCGCGACGGCCGCCAATCTGGCACAAATGGCAGGTGATGTGGCCCGTGACTGGCCCGCCTTCGCGCAAACCCTCGCTACCGCCGGGCAACCGGGCAACACTGCGTATCTAACTGATTCTGAAGCAAAGCAGGCATTGTTCACCCAGCTTGCCACCGGCATGGAAGCACTTGCCGATGGCCGCATCGGTCGCCCGCTTGGCACGTTTGACAAACCCCGCCCTGAACGTGCCGAAGCCCGCGCCTCGTCGCGCAGTTTGCGCAACATCGGCTTGTCGGTGGCCGCCCTGCGGGATATGGCCCTGGCACTGGATGCCGATATCCCCATCACGACAGCCGCCTTTGACCGGGTAGAAAAACTTGCGGCGGCGCTGGATGATCCCACCTTGGCAGGGGTTGCCGACCCGCAAGGCTGGCTGAAAGTTGAAATTTTGCAGCACTCCGTGCGTGCCGCGCGCGATGCGGCTGTGGCAGAGCTCGCTCCCGCGTTGGGCGTGGGCTTGGGCTTCAACTCGCAGGATGGTGACTGATGGCCACGCGGCGCGGGTTTCTGGCGGGGTTGTTGGCGGCCGGCATGCCCCTGCCGACATGGGCCGACGCAGGGAGTCCCACGCATCTGGCGGCGGGCAAACTGGGCGAGGCTTACGCGTTGCACGGGTTGACGGCGGCGGGCGACAGCTTGTTTTCCATCCCGTTGCCCGCGCGTGGTCATGCGGCAGCGGCGCATCCGACGCGACCTGTGGCGGTGGTCTTTGCCCGCAGACCCGGCACTTACGGATTGGTCATCGACTGCGTGGATGGACGCGTGACGCACCAGATTGCTCCACCTGATGGCCGCCAGTTCAACGGCCATGGTGCGTTTTCAGCCAATACAGAGACACTTTATACCTCGGAAGTAGTGGCCGATACTTCAGAAGGGCGAATTGGTCTTTGGCGGACCAGTGACTATTCCCGCATTGGCGAATGGGTCAGCGGCGGCATCGGACCGCATGATATAAAGCGGATGGCGGATGGGAGTCTGATCATCGCCAACGGCGGTATCATGACGGACCCGACCGACCGCACCAAGCTGAACATTGAAACCATGCGCCCAAACCTGACTCAACTATCCCCTGATGGCACGGTGCTGGCGCAGGTTGATCTGCTTGGCCTGTCGCAAAACTCTATCCGCCATCTGGCGCTGACCGAAACCGGCGTGGCCTTTTCGATGCAGTGGGAAGGCGACCCCGGCGACCCGGTGCCGCTGTTGGGCCTGTGGACACCGGGGCAGGCGCCGGTCTTGTGCCCGGCACCCGACGCCGATGCCTATGCGATGCTGGGCTATGCCGGGTCGATTGCGGTGGATACTGCGACCGGAGACATTGCCATCACTTCGCCCAAAGGCGGCATCGTCATGCGGTTTGCGGCCAGCGGCGCGCATCTGGCGACGTGGCGACGTGCCGATATATGCGGAATGGCAGCGACAGGGGCCGGGTTTATCGCCAGCGACGGGGCCGGGGCCTTGTGGGCGGTAGAGGAGAACGGGTTAAGGCCGCTCGCCCGACATGCCACGCTGTGGGATAACCACATCGTCAGGATTTAGGCTGTCCTCGCAGGTACCCGGTTTTCCAGCCATTTGAACGCCAACACGATCATCCCGGTGATCACCAGATAGACCACCGCCAGCAGCAGCAGCGGTTCATAGATGATCAGCGTATCCTGCCGGACACGGCTGGCGACGGCATAGATGTCAACCACAGTGATCGTGGCCACCAGAGGCGTTGCCTTCAACTGCAATACGGTTTCGCCGCCAAGGGTGGGCAAGGCGCGCTGAACGGCTTGGGGCAGCCAGATCCGGCGCAAAATCGTCAGGCGCGGCATGCCCATGGCCTTTGCGGCCTCCAACTGGCCGCTCGGCACACCCTTGAACGCGCCGCGCATGATCTCGCCCTCATAGGCCGCGAAAGATAGGGTCAGGGCCAGCACGCCGTAAGGCCAGGCTTGGCGCAGCAGCGGCCAGAAGTCGCTTTGCCGGATCCACGGGATCTGCGGGAACAGCGAGCCGAGGCCAAAGTACAAAAGCCACAGTTGCAGCAGCAGCGGAGTACCGCGGATCACTGTGCAGAACACGCGCGCCGGGGTAGCCAGATACCACGGGCCAGCAGCTTGGGCCAAACCAAGGGGGATGGCCAGCGCCATACCCATAACGGTGGTCACGCACAAAATCCAGATTGTCCGCCATATGCCCATAGCGGCCAGCGGCAGGTATTTCGGCAGCCAGTCCCATCGCAGTGCCACCACGCACCAAACCACAATGGCCACCCCGATGCCCGCCATCACCCAACGGCGCAGGGGAATACCGGCCATCATCGCCCTGCCCCGCTGGCACTGCGCAAGCCGCGCCGTGCCCATTTTTCAATGCGGGCGAAGACAAGAGTCGAAGTGAGCGACAGCAGCAGATACAGCACCCCCGCCGCCATGAAGAACGTGAAGTACGCCTTGGTGGTGCCTGCCGCCTGCCGTGTTTCCTGTGTAAGTTCGGCAAAGCCTACCACAGCCAACAGGGCAGTATCCTTGGTCGCCACCAGCCACAGGTTCGCAAGGCCCGGCAACGCGAAAGACAACATCGACGGCAGCGTGATCCGCCGCGCGAGCATCCCCGGGGGCATCCCCATGGCGCGCGCAGCCTCGATCTGACCCGCAGGCACGGCGAGGATGGCACCCCGCAGCACCTCGGTCGCATAGGCACCTTGCACCACACCCAGCACCACAATACCCGCGACGACACCATTGATCTGGATGGCATCATATCCAAGGGAAATCAGCACCCGGTTCACAGCATCGGTGACGCCAAAATACAGGATCAGGATCAAGACCAGTTCTGGCACCGCCCGTACCAGCGTGGTGTAGATCGCCAGAATGTCCCTGATGACCGGGTTGCCGTACAGTTTGCCGTAGGCACCCGCCGTGCCAATCGCCAACCCGACCCCAAACGCCCCAAGGGCGATCAGGACCGAATTGCCCAGACCGCGCAGCAGATTCGCCCCCCAACCGGGGGGCGAATAGGCCAGCAGGTCCAGCGAGGAAGCCGCAAACGCGACCCCGGCAAGCGCGGACAAAAGGCTTAGTCCCCGTAGATCGACGAGGCGAAGTATGGGGCCGATATCTTTTCATAGGTGCCGTCAGCGATGACTGCCGCAATCCCCGCGTTGAATTTGGCCTTCAGTTCCTCATCGCCCTTGCGCAGACCAACGCCGACGCCAAGACCCAGAACTTCCGGGTCATCGGCAACCGAACCCATGCTGGCGCAGCAGCCGGTTCCAGCCTCGGATTTCAGGAAGTCACCCAAAGCGATGCTGTCGGCTTGGGTTGCGTCAATGCGGCCTGCGACCAGATCCTGATTGGCCTCATCCTGAGTTTGATAGATCTTTACCTCGGCGGCGACAGAAGCGAAGTGCTTTTGCACATAGGCTTCGTGTACCGTCGCCACCTGCACGCCAATGATCTTGCCGGTAAGGCCCGCCGCGTCGGGGGTGATGCCGCTGTCCTTGCCTGCGACGATCACAGTGGGGGTGTTGTAGTACTTGTTGGAAAAGTCGATCGTCTTCATCCGCTCATCCGTGATCGACATCGAGGCCATGATCGCGTCGATCTGGCCGCCGGTCAGCGACGGGATGATGCCGTCCCATGCCACGGGGGTGATCACACATTCCATCGCGGCTGCGGCGCAGACGGCGTTGATCAGGTCCACTTCCCAGCCGGTAAAGGTGCCCGAGGCATCAGGGGCCGCGAAGGGCGGATAGGGCTCGGCCGCGATGCCGACCTTGATTGGTTCGGCAAGCGCGGCAGTGCCAAAGGCGATGGCAGCAACAGTGATAAGCAGCTTTTTCATGTCAGACCTCTTGTTGGTATTTTTGACCCGCCTTCAGGCGACGGATTTCAGGAATTGTTTCAGACGTTCGGATTGTGGTGCGCCAAACAGCCGGTCCGGCGGGCCTTCTTCTTCGACCACGCCATTATGCAGATAGATGACGTGGCTTGCCACCTCGCGCGCAAACTTCATCTCATGCGTGACAAGGATCATCGTGCGCCCTTCGGCTGCCAGATCGCGGATCACCCCCAACACCTCGCCCACCAGTTCGGGGTCAAGGGCAGAAGTTGGTTCATCAAACAACATCGCGCGGGGCTCGACGCACAAGGCGCGGGCGATGGCGGCGCGTTGTTGCTGACCGCCCGAGAGAAAGGCAGGATAGGCATCGGCCTTGGCCGCGAGCCCAACCCGTTCCAGCAGCCTGTGCGCCCGGGCCGTAGCCTCGGCCTTTGGCACCTTGAGCACATGCACGGGAACTTCGATCAGGTTTTCCAGAATGGTTTTGTGCGTCCATAGATTGAAGCTTTGGAACACCATCCCCAACCGTTGCCGCGCCCCTTCAATCTGCCGACGGTTCGCGGCGGACCCGTCGGCACGCAGAGCGATTTCTTCGCCACCGATCACGATTTTGCCAGATGTCGGGGTCTCCAGAAAATTGATGCAGCGCAGCATGGTCGATTTGCCCGACCCCGACCCGCCGATGATCGCCACCACGTCGCCTTCATGCGCGGTCAGCGACACACCTTTCAGCACCTCCAAGGGGCCAAACGACTTGCGCAGGCCTTCAATACGGATCGCTTCGGGTCGCGGGCTTGGGTTTGACATCAAAACTCCGGCGGGACATCTTGCCAATAAAACGTGAGACTGGGCGTTATGCAAGCCGTTACAGATGCGGGTTTCGCCAAGGCAGCGGTTTCAAAGCGTTTAAGGTTAGAACACCGGCCAGACCTTAAATCGGATGGGGCATCCCGGCCAGCTTTGCCATCCAGACCCCCCAGAAGCCAAGCGCCAGCCATGGTCCAAACGCAATGCGTTGCCCTTTGTTGCCTTTCATCAGCGCAAATATCAGCCCCGCCCCCGCCGCGATCAACAAGACCTGCGGCAAGGCCTGCCAGCCAAGCCAAGCCCCCGCTGCCGCGAACAGCTTGGCATCGCCCAGGCCCAGGCCCTCTTCACCAGTGCGGCGAAAATAGACCTCGCCAATCGCTGCCAGCACGGCAAACCCCACCCCCGCCCCGATCAGATGGTCCGGCAACCCCGGTGTCAGCGCCGCAAGCGCCAGTCCCGCCACAATCAACGGCAGGCTGATTGCATCCGGGATGCGAAAGCTGCGCAGGTCGATCCACGCGACGGCCAGCAAACTGGCCGTCAGACCAACCGTCGCCGTCACCGTCAGGGCGTCAAAAAGGGGCGAAGGTATCATCACAAGCAAAGTCACCAAATCGTGTTCAGGAAAGCATCGCGTTTTACAAAAATTTTTCCGCTGCGTGAAACTTGGGTAAGACGAGCCCCGTAACCATCACAAGCCAGACCAGCGGTCCAATGTGCCCTTCGGGCTTATTTGACAACTGTGACGAAAACATACCGCGCATCCGCGCAGTCACAATACGGTTTCTGGCGCCGGCAGATGGAGGATTTGATGAAAAGACAAACACGCTACACGATCGGGACAGCGCTCGCTGGGATCGTCGCCCTGTCAGCCCCTGTGGCCATGGCATCCAGCCACCGCGAAGCCCCTGCAATCGCCGGGATGCCCCGCGTTGATTCCACGGACTTCTACATGTTCCGCAGCTATGAACCGGACCGCGCTGATTTTGTGACGCTGATCGCGAACTACATTCCGATCCAGGCACCTTACGGCGGCCCGAACTACTTCACGATGGACAATGACGCGCTGTACGAAATTCACATCGACAATACCGGCGATGCGATTGAAGACATGACTTTCCAGTTTGACTTCAGTACAGCGCTCAGAAATGGCGGCAACGGCATAGCCCTGGATATCGGCGGCACCAACGTTGGCATCCCGCTGCGTCAGGCAGGGGGCATTGGCGAGGTCGGCAGTCCCAACATCAACGAAGTTGAAACCTACAAGATCAATCTTGTACGCGGTGATCGCCGTACAGGTGAGGTAAGCCCAGTCAGCCAGAAGGGCGATCCGAACGACAATACCTTCGTCAAGCCCATCGACAATATCGGCACAAAGACAATCCCGAACTATCCGCTTTATGCCAATGCCCATATCCGGCCAATCCGGGTTCCGGGCTGTATGACTGCGGGCAAAGTGTTTGTCGGACAACGCGCCGAGGCATTTGCCGTCAACCTTGGTGAGATTTTCGACCTTATAAACCTTGTGCCTATTCAAGGTGCCCCAAGCGCGCGTTGGCCTCAGTACAACACTGCCAGCCCATTCACTGGCGGCATCACCCAGAACCGCGCCAATGATGATCTGATCGGAAAAGCGAACGTCACTTCCATCGCGCTGGAACTGCCGATTTCTTGCCTGACCGGATCGGGCAATGGCGTGATCGGGGCCTGGACAACTGCCAGCCTGCCGCGAAACGTCGTGCGGTCTGCTGCGCCGTCTTACAACGCGACCTCGACCCAGACCGGGCCTTTTGTGCAAGTCTCGCGTCTGTCGAACCCGTTGGTCAACGAAGTGGTCATCGGTCTGAAAGACAAAGACCTGTTCAACGCAGCAGAGCCGACACAAGACGGTGCCTTGGCGGGTTATGTCACCAACCCGACTCTGCCAGCCTTGATCGATCTGTTGTTCCGCGGTGCCGTTGGGGCAAACAGCAACATCGCGCCGTCGAATATACCGCGCAATGACCTTGTGACCGCGTTCCTGACCGGCTTCCCAGGCGTGAACCAACTTGCAACTGTGACTGGTTCAGAGATGCTGCGCCTGAACACTACCTTTGCGCCAACCCCGCGTGACAACCAGAAGACCTTTGGTCTGGTGGCTGAAGATCTGGCTGGCTTTCCAAACGGCCGTCGTCCGGGCGATGACGTTGTTGATATCGCCTTGCGTGTTGTGATGGGCGCGTTGTGCCACCCACTGCCGCTTGGCGCAGAGCTGGGCGTTAATGGTTCCACTGAAGACACGCCAAGCGATTTTGTAAACCTTGGTATTTGCTCACCGGATCAGGCCCCGGTTGGCAATGCGGCCTTGACGGATGGTGCCCCCTTGAGAGCAGCAGAGTTCCAGAACAAGTTCCCCTACCTGAATTCTCCGATCCCAGGGGCAACAGGTGGTTGATTAGAGAGTATCTGTTTTACGAGTAAGGAAAGGGCGGCAGTTGCAAGACTGCCGCCCTTTTTCTTAGGGCATTCGCGCCACCACGGCCACCTCTGGCTTGCCCTCCGCGCCTTGCCTGCGGTGCAGCAGACTACGCTGGATTTGCGTCACTGTGCCCACCGTAACCCGTACCACCACCTCGAAATATTGTGAGGTGAATCCGACCCCCGGCAACAGCACCACCTCTGCCGCCGTCAGATCAGCCGGCGTCAGATAGCCACGCCGTTTGCGCAGCGCAAGTAACCCCGCCGCCTGCACCGGATTGGCAGTCAACGCCAAGACCACGCCATCGGGCGCCGTGTTGATATTGATGTCGGTGCGCTGCGGCAGGGCAATGATCAGCGGGCGCAGAGCGTCTACCTCTACAGGGGACAGGCCAGCCTCGACCACCAGATCATCCAGCCGTTTCAGAAGGTTGGGCAGTGTCATACGGGCCAGAATACGCGGCACTACGGCGTCGGGCAGGTCCAGCCCCTCTACAATCCGTGTCAGAATTTGCGGGCCGACCTCGCCGCTTTTGGGCAGCGCGTTCAGGTTGAACCGCGCCTGTGCGTCAGTGATGGCCAGCGCAAAAGTGCCCGCGTCAATCCGGGTTTCCGCCTGATTGGCCGTCGCCCAAGCCTCTCCATCATGATCGGTCTGGGGGGCATCCACCATATCGCGGCGCAGGGCGGTGACAGCACTCGCCTCGCCCCCGGCAATCAGGGCGCGGCCCTGTGCGGCATCGGCAAAGGTCTGGCTGCGGGTGATACCAATATCGCTGACCCGGATCATCGCCAACAGCACCGCCGAAGACAGGGCCAGCACCACCAGCACGTTGACCAGCACCACACCGTCATCCTGGCCCCTCATGGCACATCCACCGGCAGCGGGAACACCCGGCGCACCTGGCCCCCGGCAACACTTACCACCAGCTCCAGCGCCCTGGGGTTTGGCGGCAGCCCGAACCCCGGTACTGTCGCCGCCGGGGGCCATGCCTCCAACCAGATTTGTCCGTCAAGATAGCGCCACTGCACCATCTGCACCGCCTTTATAAGCGGTTGGTCAGCAAGCACCCGGCCCTGCAGATCCGACACCGCCCGGCGCAGCACGCCACCCGTCAGGGCATAGCGCAACCGCACCCCGCCACTTCGCACAAACTCTACACCAGTGTCTGCCGCCACCAAACTGCGCCCTTCGGCCATTGCGGCATCCAGCCCCACCAGATACATCGCGCGTTGCAGATCGCCCAAAGCCTCCAGCCGCCCTTCGGTTCGGCTTTGGGTGCGTAACACCTGATCGAGCATTGAAAACCCCGCCGTGCCGATCAGCGCGAAGATTGCCAGGGCGACCATCATCTCGATCAGCGTCACCCCCGATTGGGCATCGCGCCGATTCACGTCCCCGTCCTTCACGTCCCCGTCCTTCACCTACCCGTCCGTCAAGTACCCGTCACCTCGGCCAGCACGGAAAGATTGCCAGCGTTCAGCGTAAGAACTGACAGATCGCGCTGACAGCGCCCGCTGGACAAAAACCGGAAACCGCCCAGAACGCCGGTGAACCCTGCCGCCCGGGTAATACCCTTGCGGCTGACGCCTTTGCCGTTGCCCAACCCCACAGCCAAAAGCGCCGCGTCATGGCCAAGCCCTGCCACCACGCCCGGAGCCTCGCCAAACGCGGCTTCGAACCTGTCGGCAAAGGGTAGGAACAGGTCGGGCGGCGGGGCGGCAAACCACGCGCCCGCCAGATTGCCGTCGGCTTCAATATCTGTGATGCCCCATTGCACCGACCCCAGCAGTTGCACCCCGTTCAACGACCGCGCAAAACCGGCAAGGGCCTTGCCGCCATCGGGCAGGAACACCGCTTGCGCCCCGTTCAGCGCCAGATTGCCCCCCGGCTCTGTCAACAGAACGGCGGTGATCTCTATCCCCCCCGCTGCGCCGATCTGACGGGCGGCGGTGGCGGTGGCCTCCCCCAAGGCACCGGGCCGTGCCACCACAGCCACCTTGGTAATTCCTTGCGCGCGGGCATAACTGAACATGGTGGATACAGACTGCGCCGGGGTGATGCCCATCACAAACGCGCCTTGGTCGGCCAAACCATCGTCGTTGGAGAATGTGATCACCGGCACCCGCCCCGCCACCGCCAGCACCGCCGGCGTCTGATCGGCCTTGAGCGGCCCCATCAGTATCTTCGCCCCCGCAGCAATCGCGGCCTTCGCCGCTGTGGCAGCACCATCAGCCGTATCGCCCGTGTCATAGACTTTGGGGGCAGAGGCTTCATCCCCTTGCGTCACCAAACTTGCCGCACGGGCCATATTCTGCCCCACGCCAGCCGCAGCCCCGGTCAGCGGCAACAGCAACGCGGTGGCCTGCCCACCAGCCCCCGGGGTGGTTGATGCCCCAAGACCTACAGCCGCGCAGCCCGACAGCATCGGCAAAACTCCGCACGCAGCAGCCCCGGCTAGCATCCCCCGGCGGGTCATCGAATGGGTCATCGCAGTTCCTCCCCCAAGATTCCGTCAGCCATCGGCCAACCCATTCAGTGACATGATGGGCAGCAAAATGGCCAGCACCATCGCCATCACCAGGCCGCCCATGATCAACAGAATAGCAGGTTCCACCAAGGCCACCATTGCCCGCACCCAAGCATCCAGATCTCGTTGCTGCTCGGTCGCTGCATGGTCCAGTGCCGTGCCCAGATCACCGCTGGCCTCGCCACTCGCCACCATGGCCACCATCATGGGCGGGAAGGCCTGTGCCTCGGTCATGGCCCGGTGCAGCGACATGCCCTGGCGCACCTTTTCGGTTACCTCTGTCACCCGGACGCGGATAAAACGGTTTGGGGTCACATCGGCCGCTGCCACCAAAGCCTCGGCCAAGGGCACGCGCGACAGCAGCAGGGTGGCCAGCGTTCCCGCAAATTGCGCCGAATTCATCCGCTGCACAAGGCGGCGTGTCATACGACCCTTCGCCAGCATCCGGTCGATCCGCAACCGATTGGCGGGATGGCGCGACCAACGGGCAAAGCCCAATGATGCCAAGATGACCCCCGCCAGGACATAGACACCGCCCACGCGCACCGCGGCAGATATGCCGATCAGCGTGCGGGTCAGCAGGGGCAGGTCCGCTCCGCGGTCACGGAACACCTTCACAATGTCGGGCACCACAAACACCATCAGCAGGGTGATGATCCCCAGACTGACCACGCCCAGAAGTGCCGGGTAGAGCAGCGCCAGTTGCACGGTCTGCCGGTTGCGCGCACGGCTTTCCACAAAGGCGGCAAGGTGGGTCATCACCTGATCCAAACGACCAGACGCCTCGCCCGCCCGCACCGACGCGCGGTAGAAATCGGTGAAGATCAGGGGATACGCGCCCAAGGCCGCGCCAAAACTGCGCCCCTCCAGCACCGCCGCGCGCACAGTCAGCAACACCCCTGCAACCTTGGGCGGCTGGCCACTGGCGATGGTCGCCAATGCTTCTTCAATCCGCAAGCCAGAGCGCAGCAAGGTGGCCATCTGGCGGGTGGCAAGGGTCAGCGCAGCGCCCGAGATTTTGATACCTTTCGGCGGTGTCAGGGCCTTGTCTGCCGGGACCACCTGCGCCGAGGCCGCAATCTCCATCGGCAGTAGCCCCTTGCCGCGCAGGGCCAGACGGGCGGCGGCGGGGCTTGTGGCCTCGACCATGCCAGCTTGGGTTTTGCCCGCGCCATCCATGGCTTTATAGCGGTAGGCGGCCATGGATCATCCTTCCTGCGCCACGCGGGCAACGTCTTCCACCGTGGTGAACCCCGCCCGGATTTGCCGCAACCCATCGGCGACCAACCCCGGCCCATCGGCGCGGGCGGCGGCGGTCAGGTCAGCCTCGGCAGCGCCCTGATGGATCATCGCCTCGATCGTCGGGGTTATCGCCACGACCTCATATATCCCCGACCTGCCGCGATAGCCCACACCCTGACAGACCGGGCACCCCACGGCGCGGCACAGGCTGTCGCCTTCCAACAGCCCGTCAAGTAACGCGGCCTCTGCCGCCGTTGCCGTACCAGGCTGTTTGCAATCGGGGCACAAGCGCCGCACCAGCCGCTGTGCAACCACCCCCACCAGCATCGGGGCCAACAAGAACCGTTCGACCCCCATGTCGATCAGACGCGACACCGCGCCAATGGCAGTGTTCGTATGCAGGGTGGACAGCACAAAATGCCCGGTCATCGCAGATTCCACCGCCACCTGTGCGGTCTCTCTGTCGCGGATTTCGCCCACCATGATAACATCGGGGTCTTGTCGCAGCACGGCGCGCAAGCCACGCGCAAAGGTCAGATCGGTGCGCGGATTGACCTGCATCTGGCCGATGCCATCGACCGAGTATTCAATCGGGTCTTCGACCGTCATGATATTGCGGGTCTGGTCGTTCAGATGATCGAGCGCCGCGTACAGCGAGGTGGTCTTGCCAGACCCCGTTGGACCCGTGACCAGCAACATCCCATCGGGCCGCGCCAGAAGCCTTGCAAACACGCCTGCATCTCGCTCGCTCATCCCAAGATGATCCAGCCCCAGCCGTGTCGCATTCCGGTCCAGCAGGCGCATCACCACACGTTCGCCATACTGGGACGGAATGGTAGAGACACGCACATCCACCTCATGCCCACCCACGCGCAAGGATACGCGCCCATCTTGCGGCAGGCGTTTTTCGGCGATGTCCAGCCTGGCCATCACCTTGATCCGACTGACAAGCAGAGGGGCCAACGCGCGTTTCGGTTCCACCATCGCGCGCAAGATCCCGTCGATACGAAAGCGCACGACCAGCCTGCGTTCCAGCGTTTCGATGTGAATATCCGACGCGTTTTCCTTGATTGCCTCGGACAGCAGGGCGTTGATCAGCCGCACGACCGGGGCATCCTCGGACTGGTCCAGCAGATCGTCCACCACGGCTGCATTATCGGCCAGACGCCCAAGGTCATCATCCGCCCCAGCGGCCGCCGACGCATCGGCGGCGTTGTCGCGATAGGCCAGTGCGAGGAGCGACTCAAACGCTTGCGGGGTCAGAGGGTCCAGCCGCACTGACAGGCCCGCCACGCGCAGCACCTCGGCTATTGCAGACAGGGATGCGTCGGGGCGGTGGCTGCATAAGGAGCCATTGGCATCGGAGCCAAGGATCACGCCATACTGGCGGGCAAAGCCGTAGGGCAGCGTGTCAGTTGGCATTGCCAGCCTCCAGCGTCAGTGTGGCGGCGACCGTGCCGGGGGTGGGGCGGCGGGTCAGGGTCAGGTCGGCCAGACGCAGGCCGTGGTCACGCTCCAACGCCTCGACCCACAGCAAAACAGCGTCGAAAGCGGCATCATCCAGCGCCACCTGCACGGCGCTGCCCTGAGGTTGCAGGCGGCGGATTTGCAGGCCGAAGGATTCAGCGGCCTCGGTGATGATTACCGGGGCTGGGCGGTCATCAGGTGCGGCAATGTCGGTTTGGGTGGGCAGGCTTGCCACTTGGCGCGCGGCGCGTTCGGTGCGCGACAAGGCATCAGCAAGGGCAGCATTTTGCGCGCGGAGGGGTTGCCAAATGCCAAGGACGGAACCCGCCACGCCCGCAACCACCGCCAACCCCAGCAACAGACCGCGTTCGCGGGGTGTGCGTTCTGCCAGGAAAGTTGTCCAAAACGCAGGCGGGTTCATGGTGCCGCCCCCCGCAAGATCAGTTGCTGTTCGGCCAGCCCGCCCGCGGTGGTCGCGGCCCCGGCCGTGACCTGCACTTGGGCTGCAGTCAGCGCGACCTCAACCTCTTGCAGGGTACCCAGATCTGGGGCTTCCAGTGTCAGGGTCAGTGTGGACTGGTCAGCTTCGTATTTAAGATCGCGCACGAAGACCCGGCCAGACAGTGGCTCTATTCCGGCAAAAACCGCCGCGATCAGCGGCAAAAAGCCGGATGCTTGGTCAGGTTGCCCACCCGCTAGAACCCGCGCTACGCCTGTGTCCAGATCGATGTCCGCAGGCTGGCCCGCCGTGGTCAGCGCGGCGCGCAGATCGGCCTGCGCGGTGGCCAGTTGTCGCGCCAGCATCACCCGCTCCGCCAGTACCAGCCCCAAATGCGCGATTGCGGCCAGCAACACGACAAGCCCCACGCGGCGCAGGGTCGGGGTCAGCACCCCTGCCCCATTGCCAACGTGACGCAGATCAAACCCCGCTGCGCGCATTATTGGCGGCAAAGCGGCCTCGGCCACGGCGTCCATGCCATCCGGCAACTGGCCACCGTAAAGGACAATTCCCGGGGCCCCTGCCAAGCCGTGCAGCGCGCGCAACATCGGGGCGGCAACTGCCATGCCCGTCCCATCGGCCATGCGCAGAACCACCCGGCCCTCCACCACGCGCGCCGACCACTGGCCCATGTCTGGCACAGGCAGCGCCATCGCCTCGGGCAATATCCGCATCCCCGGTGCCGCCGTCTGAAAGCTGGCCAGAACATCGCGCGCGACCACAGCCACCAACCAACGGCCATCGGGCAGGGCGGGGCCAAGCACCACATGCACGTCGTCCAGCGGGCGGGCGATCTGATCTTCCACCGCAAATGCGACAGCGGCCTTGCGCTGCGAGGCTGTCATCCGGGGCAGCGAGACCGCCAACAGCAAAACCTGTTCCGACGGCAGCCAATGAACGTCACCCGATATTGCGGTCGAGGTTTGCGCAACCACCACATTTCTGTCATCTTGAGACAGCACTGGCTTGCGCCAGAAAGCGCCGCGCATCATCCTTGGCATCAGACCCATGGCTGTGGAATTTTCCATACTCCAAGGTACGTTATGAAACTTTCAAAGTTTCCCAGCGTATCAATATAGATCAGCCTACAAAGGAACGCACGTCAATGATGAACCGCTTTCGCCGCAGCTTCGTTGCCCGACATGCGCCAAACCACAAGACGCGCGAGCCCGATGCTGGCGTGACCTTGATCGAAATGATGATCGTGTTGGTCATCATCGGCATCGTTGCAGCGCTGATTGTGCCCAATGTGATCGGCAGGCCGGATCAGGCACGGGTTGC
>JANNNF010000382.1:0-6384 GCA_031398405.1 Rhodobacterales bacterium
ATAGACGGCGGTGATGGGCAACGATGGGGTCATGCCCGTCTTATCACCTTATGCCAGCCCTGCCAGCAAGCCCTCCCCCTTTGCTCTTGTCCAAATACTGCCTGCGGCGCAGCCCCGAGCGGCAGCGAAACATAAAACGCACGCCCGACTTCGGGCGCGCTCAATTTGCCAACCGCGGCTGGCGTAATCAGCGCCGGGTCAGCCGGGCCTTGCCATAAAGGCTGTCCATCGACACCTCGACCACCCGCATCTTGCCGCCTTCAACCGGCGCATAGGTCAGGGTGAACGGAAAGCGCACCTTGTCGGCCATCTCATCGGCGGTAAAACCTTTCAGGCGACGGTATTCGCCCGTGCAGACCACGCCGTCGCCGTCGGCCTTTGGTTTGCCCACGGTGATCTGACTGCTGCGCTTGCCGTCAAACATTTTGACCGACACCTGACATTCCTGCCCCGGGGCCACATCGCGCAGGGTGGCGTAGAGTGCTGTCAGCGGATCAACCGATCCCCCCATCGTGGCCGCGTCCACATCGTTTGGCCCCGGATCGCGCGGCGGGTTATATGACACCACCTGCGGCACGCCCCCCTTGTAGGCCATTACCGATTCCGACTGCCGTTTGCCAGTATCGGCCTTTTCGGAATAGCTTGACGGGCTATACCGCCCCTTCGACACGCTGCCTTTGACTTTTGCGTCATAGCGCACCTTGCGGATCAGCGCGGCCAGACCTGACGATTGCAGTTTGCCCTGTACGCCGTAACCCTTGCCGCTTTGGGTGGCGGAAAATGTCAACGTCCCCGCCGTAATTCCCTTCAGCACCAGATCGAAGGTCGCCTGATCCGAGGTTTTGTCCTGCGCCATCGCAGGCGGCACCAGCAGCAGCCCGGCAATGGTTGCAGCCATCGCTGTGGTCTTCACCATGGTCTTGATCGACATCATCTGTTGCCTCTTTATGATCCACATCTGTCGCTGCGGGACACTGTGGTTGCGTTGCTGGAATACCGTGCAAATCTAAGCCAATAAAGGCCAGACATAAGACCCCGGGGGAGAACCGCCGATGACAAATGCGTTCACATCACCAAATGCGGTACCAAATGCGGCCTTCCGCGCGCGATTTCCCGCCGGGATGGTGGCATGACTGTAACAGAACTCGCCCCCGGCGTGATCGCAGGCGACCGCCGCGCGCTTTCCCGTGCGATCACGCTGGTGGAAAGCGGGCGGGCTGATCACCGGGTCCAGGCGCTGGAGTTGCTGGATGCGGTGAGCGGCCCTGGGCGTCAGGCGCTGCGGATCGGACTTTCAGGGACGCCGGGGGTGGGGAAATCGACGTTCATTGAATCGTTTGGCCTGATGCTGACCGGGCAGGGTCTTCGGGTGGCCGTGCTGGCGGTGGACCCCAGCTCAGCGCGCACGGGCGGCTCGATATTGGGCGACAAGACCCGGATGGAACGCCTTAGCCGAGATCCGCGCGCGTTTATCCGCCCGTCGCCCAGCCAGACCCACCTTGGTGGCGTCGCCCGCCGCACCCGCGAGGCTGTTGCGCTGTGCGAGGCTGCGGGGTTTGACGTGGTGCTGATCGAAACCGTGGGGGTGGGGCAATCTGAAACCGTGGTGGCGCAACTGTGCGATCTTTTCGTGTTGCTGCTGGCCCCGGCGGGGGGGGATGAACTGCAAGGCGTCAAGCGCGGCATCATGGAAATGGCCGACATGATTTTGGTCAACAAGGCCGATGGCGATCTGCGCCCCGCTGCCCTGCGCACCATGGCCGATTATGCCGGAGCCTTGCGCCTGTTGCGCCGGCGCCCGCAAGACCCCGATAGCTATCCCTGTGCCCTGCCAGTCTCGGCGCTGGCGGATGAGGGGCTGGCAGAGGCTTGGACGCGGGCAAAGGCGCTGGTCGAATGGCGGCGACAGCACGGCCATTGGGCCCGCCACCGGGCCCAGCAAGCGCGCTATTGGTTTGAACAGGAGGTGCGGCAAGGCCTGCTGGCCCGGCTGGACGCACCCACTGCGCGCCGTGCCTTGGCTTTGGTGGGCGATCAGGTGGCAGCGGGGGCTGTGACCGCCTCCGCCGCCGCCACCCTATTCCTGCAAAAGTTGCAGCCAGATGACACCTGAGCCGCTGTTCGACGGTGCCTACCTGCGCGCGGTCACGTTCCGGCCCGCGTGCCCCAACGGCTGTCTGATTGTGACCTTTGGCCACCGCACGCCGGATCGCACAGGGTTTGATCTGCCCAAACCCAGCCAGCGATTTCTGGACGCAGGGTGGACCCATCTGCAAATCCAGCCCCGGTTCAACGATTGGTTTGTAAACCGCGACACTGCCGATCTTTGCACGGCGCTTGCCCCCTTTGTGGCCGGGTTTGACCATGTCGCGGGCATCGGGTTTTCCATGGGGGGATACGGCGCGTTGCGCCTGTCAATCGCGCTGAACCTGGCCCAAGTGGTGGCGATATCGGCGCAGGTGTCCATCGCGCCAGAGATAGTGCCTTTTGACCGCCGCTACCGCGAGGAGGGACAGGATTTTGATCTTGTTCTGGGTGATCTAGGCACCTATGCGCGGCGCGATCTGCAAGGTGTGGTGATCTTTGATCCGTTCCGTCCGTTGGACCGCCGCCATGCCGATATGATCGGTGCGATTTTGCCAGGGGTGGCGCTGTGCCGCTATGGCTTTGGCGGCCATCCTGCGACGGATATCTTGCGTAAGACCGTGACGTTCGCGGCGATACAACAGCTTGTGATCACGCGCACCCTGACCCCTGCCGCCGTGCTGGCGCTGCACAGGACCAACCGCGCCATGGTGCCTGCATGGTGGCGGAGCGTGGCCGCGCGGGCCGAAAAGACCGGACATTTTGCCCTTGCCGCCTGCGCCCAATCCCGTATCCACGCTTGACGCCGCCGCCGATTCCCCCTAAACGCCCCAAATCGAATTCGAACGCCGCCGCAGGTTTGGGGCCACGTTCTTGCCGCTTTGAAGAAAAAGGATCACGACAATGTCGCGCGTCTGCGAACTTACGGGCAAAGGCCCGATGTCTGGCAACACTGTCAGCCACGCCAACAACAAGACCCGTCGTCGGTTTTTGCCGAACCTGAACGTGGTGACCCTGATGTCCGACGCTCTTGGTCAGTCGTTCAAGTTGCGCATCTCGGCTGCGGCTTTGCGGTCGGTTGATCACCGTGGTGGCTTTGATGCGTATCTGGCGAAAGCCAAAGACGCAGAGCTTTCCGCCGACGCGCTGCGCATTAAGCGCGACATCGCCAAGGTCAACGCAGCGGCAACTGTCGCAGCCTGATCTGCGCCGGATGACAGATTCGGGCCTCGCTTCCTTCGTGAAGCGGGGCCTTTTGTCTTTGAGGTGACCTATGCCCAGCTTCTTGACCTTGCCTGACGCCTTGTCACCAGACCAGTGCGACGGTCTGATCGGCTTGGTACAGGCCACGGACCTGCGTGAGGCGCGTGTGGTGGGCGGCACTGACGCCCCGCAAATCCGGCGGGCCGAGGTGGCCTGGCTGGATGATATTCCGGCAGCATCCTGGGTGATGGACCGCATGGTTCGGCTGGTGGCCGATGCCAACCGCGACAGTTTCAACTTTGATTTGACCGAGTTTGGCGAAAGCCCACAAGTCGCGCGCTATGGCGCGGAACGGGCGGGCCACTTTGATTGGCATTCCGATATCGGGGCCGGGGTCTGGGCTGCGCAGCGCAAACTGACCATTGTGGTGCAACTGTCTGACCCAGCGGGTTATGATGGGGGGGAATTGCAGGTCTGGCCCGATAGCAGCGTTGTCGCCGCCCCCCGAACCTGGGGGCAAGCGGCGATTTTCCCCAGCCATGTGCTGCACCGGGTGACACCGGTTACACACGGCACCCGCTGGTCGCTGACCCTGTGGGCCCACGGGCCAGCGTTCCGCTGATCAGCCGCAGCTTGCCGCAGCGGTCGCCCCAAACGCCTTGTACCGGTCCCAGAACTCATCGTCTCTGGAGCTTTGTGAAATCCAGACCGCATGGGCAAGATCAGGATCGCGAAAGAATTTGGCGGCCTTGCGCTGATCACCGTTGCCAAGCGTCTGATCGGCAACCTGCTGAATGCAGCCGCACAGGCTGCGGTTGCCCGCTGCCCTGTCTGATGACAGACAGGCACGCTCAATCGGGCCTGCTTGAGCCATACCAACGGTCACAGGAAGAAGGATGGCCGCAAGGGCCAGTCGAAGCGTCGATGTCATGTTCATTTTGCCTCATGCACGCCAGAGGTCATTGCCGCCCCCGGTCACTCTCGTAGCGCCATAATGCCGATTCTTAACAGATTTTTCAATGCTGCACTGCGGCTGCGCGGGGTTTTGCCAATGGCCACCATGGGTTGTTGTGCAGGGCAAATCCGGGGCGCTGGCACCGCAAAATGTGGCAACGGCAATGTGGTCGGACAAGTCACCCGACCGCCATTCCCGGACTCCGCACATCCGCATCCCCGGCACAAATCCGACTCACCCCAGTCTTTCCCCAACCAGACCGCGCATCCCCCTTTCCGCACCGGATTTTCCCGGTTATACGGCGCGCATGACCAAACTTTCCCTCATCCGCAATTTCAGTATCGTGGCCCACATTGACCACGGCAAATCCACCCTCGCTGACCGTCTGATCCAGATGACGGGCACGGTCGCTGCGCGCGATATGAAGGCGCAGATGCTCGACAGCATGGATATTGAACGCGAACGCGGCATCACCATCAAGGCCAACACGGTGCGGATCGAATATCCCGCCAAGGACGGCCAGACCTATATCCTGAACCTGATCGACACCCCCGGCCATGTCGACTTCGCCTATGAGGTCAGCCGCTCGATGCGGGCGGTTGAAGGGTCATTGCTGGTGGTCGACGCGTCGCAGGGCGTGGAAGCGCAAACCCTCGCCAACGTCTATCAGGCGCTGGATGCGGGGCATGAGATCGTGCCAGTGCTGAACAAGATCGACCTTCCGGCTGCCGAGCCTGAGCGGATAAAGCAGCAGATCGAGGATGTGATCGGGTTGGATGCGTCCGACGCTCTCTATGTCTCGGCCAAGTCCGGTCTCGGCATCCCTGATGTCCTGGAGGCGATCGTGACCCGCCTTCCTGCCCCCAAAGGCGATGCCACGGCCCCGTTGAAGGCCATGCTGGTGGATAGCTGGTACGACGCCTACCTGGGCGTGGTGGTCATGGTCCGCGTCATGGACGGTGTGATGCGCAAGGGCGACCGGGTGCGCATGATGCAGACCAATGCCGTCTATGGCATTGACAAGCTGGCGGTGCTGAAACCGCAGATGGTGGACATCGAAGAACTTGGCCCAGGCGAGATCGGCATTTTTACCGCGTCCATCAAGCAGGTCCGCGACACTCGTGTGGGCGACACCATCACCCATGAACGCAAAGGCTGTGCCGAGGCACTGCCCGGTTTCAAACCCGCGCAGCCCGTGGTGTTCTGCGGATTGTTCCCGGTCGATGCCGCCGATTTTGAAAACCTGCGCGACGCAATTGAAAAGCTGTCGCTGAACGACGCGTCGTTCAGTTCCGAGATGGAAACCTCTGCCGCCCTTGGCTTTGGCTTTCGCTGCGGATTCTTGGGGCTTTTGCACCTTGAGGTGATCCGTGACCGGCTGGAACGGGAATATAACCTCGACCTGATCACCACGGCCCCCTCGGTCGTCTTCAAGCTGCACATGAAAGACGGCGAAGTGCGCGATTTGCACAACCCCGCCGACATGCCCGACCTGACCTATGTGGATCATATCGACGAGCCGCGCATCAAGGCCACCATCATGGTGCCGGACGAATACCTCGGCGATATCCTGAAGCTGTGCCAAGACCGTCGCGGCATTCAGCTAGATTTAAGCTACGCTGGTGCGCGGGCGATGGTGGTCTATGACCTGCCCTTGGCCGAAGTGGTGTTTGATTTCTACGATCGGCTGAAATCCGTCACGCAGGGTTATGCGTCGTTCGACTATGTGATCTCGGAATACCGCGAGGATTTTTTGGTCAAGATGTCGATCCTGGTGAACGACGAACCGGTGGATGCGCTGTCCATGATGGTCCACCGCGACCGGGCCGAGATGCGGGGCCGGGCCATGGTGGAAAAGCTCAAGGAACTGATCCCCCGGCATATGTTCAAGATCCCGATTCAAGCCGCAATCGGCGCACGGGTTATTGCGCGCGAAACGCTGTCAGCGATGCGCAAGGACGTGACGGCGAAGTGCTACGGCGGGGATGCCAGCCGTAAGCGCAAACTGCTGGACAATCAGAATGCCGGGAAAAAGAAGATGCTCCATTTCGGCAAAGTGGAGATTCCGCAGTAAGCGTTTATTTCGGAGCTGAAGATGGATGGATAGCCGCTCGTATAGACCATCTAGCCGGGCGCTTGGC
>JANNNF010000398.1:0-1954 GCA_031398405.1 Rhodobacterales bacterium
CCTATGGTTGCACGCAAAACTTGAGGCAAATCCGAAAAGGAGCCCGAGCAGTGCGAAGCTATATTTCAGGCGGGGCAAAAGCCCTGACCTTCCTTGCAGCCTTATCCATGGTGGCCTCTTGTGGCCTTCCAAGGCCGGGGCCAAACAAACGTGAGATCTTCGCGGGGTCAGTGCTAAAGCAAGGCGATGCTTTTGTGGTGACAGTGAACCCAAGGGTCACACGCGCCACATCGGTGATCAAATCCATGGGCTTCAGCTCTGGTTTCCGTAACGCAGGGCTGGTGGGGTCCGACACGATTTCAGCCGGCGATACGGTCGGCATCACTGTGTTTGAAAACGTGGCCGACGACCCGTTGTTGGGCAACACCGGGCAGCGGGTTTCAATCCTTGATCAGGTGCAGGTTGACGGGCAGGGGTTCATCTTTGTGCCCTATGCAGGCCGCATCAAAGCCGCAGGGCAGACGCCGGACGGCTTGCGTCAGGCGATCACCCGCAAGCTGGATGCGCAGACCCCCGATCCGCAAATTACCGTACAACGGTTGGCGGGGGATGGGGCCACGGTGACGGTCGCCGGCGTCATCGGCGCGCAAGGCGTGTATCCGATTGAACGCCCCACCCGCACGCTCAGCACCATGTTGGCCCGGGCGGGCGGAATTACCATTGATCCGGGCATCGCTCTGGTGCGGGTGACGCGCGGCGGCCAGTCGGGCCAGGTCTGGGTCAAGGATCTATACGAAGACCCGACGCTGGACATCGCGCTACGGGCTGGCGACAAGATCGTGGTGCAGCAAGACAACCGCAAGTTTGTAGCGCTTGGGGCAACGGGCGGGCAAAGTCTGGTGCCGTTCGAGTCTGAAACCCTGTCTGCGATTGAGGCAATTGCCACCGTCGGTGGTCTGGCTTCAGCGACCGCAGACCCCACGGGCGTGTTCGTCTTTCGCAACGAGCCCGAAGAAATCGCCAACAACGTGTTAGGCCGCAAGGATTTGAAGGGCGATCAGCGCTTTGTCTATGTGCTGGACCTGACGCAACCCACCGGCATGTTTGAAGCGCGCGATTTCCTGATACGGGATGGCGATACCATCTATGTCACGGAAGCGCCGTTCGTACAGTGGAACAAAACCCTCTCTGCAATTACCGGCACGGCTGGGGCTGCTGATTCCTTGGCCAGCACAGCCAGCGGCGGTTGATTGCCACCGCGCGACGATCCTGAACCAGCCGCCGGCCCCCCCCGGCGGCTGGTTCATGTCAACCTGTCCTTCCTGCGCGACCGCCGGTTGCAGCGTATCCTTGCGCTTGCAGGCCATGATCTGCGCCTCGGTCGCCCCCGCCCTGGCGACGGCGTGCTGGTATGGGGGCAAAGTCCGGTTTCCGTGCGGGGCGAGGCTTGGGCGCAGCGCCACGACGCCCCGGTCGTGCGGGTGGAGGATGCTTTCTTGCGGTCGATCCGACCGGGGCGGATGGGCGACAAGACGGTTGGTCTGCTGCTGGACCGGGTTGGCGTGCATTTTGACGCCCGTAAACCGTCGGCCCTGGAACGGCTGCTGTCCACCCATCCCTTGGATAATTCTAATCTATTGCAGCGCGCAAGAGATGGCTTTGGCAGGCTGTCAGCATTGCACCTGTCAAAATACAACCTTCACGACCCAGATGTCCCTGCCCCGCCCGCAGGCTACGTTCTGGTGATTGACCAGACACGCGGGGATGCTTCAGTGCGCGCTTCTGGGGCTACTCAAAGCACCTTTCGCGAAATGCTGGTGCTGGCGCAGGAAGAAAACCCGAACACGCGGGTGGTAATCAAAAGTCACCCCGAAACTGCGCAGGGACTGCGTCCCGGTCACTATGACGATGGCGATCTGAACAACCGTGTCAGCTTTGCGCCGCCCGACATTTCGCCCTACACATTGCTGGCGGGGGCGGTGGCGATTTATGTGGTCAGTTCGCAACTGGGTTT
>JANNNF010000407.1:0-4842 GCA_031398405.1 Rhodobacterales bacterium
ACCCGTCTACGAACAGTTGCGGGGAGTCGCGCGCCTCATGTCGCAAGGCCAATGCCTGCCCCTTGACCCCCGCCCCCATATCGCGCCCAAGGTCGGCTGAAAGTGCCCGCAGCCCCGCAACCCCGGTCGCATGGATCACCAACCCCTCATCCGCCACATCGCCCACCACAACCTCGGCCCCCGCGCTCCGCAGCGCCCCGACCAAGGCCCTCAGGGCCATCTGCGGGTGCAGCCTTGCGCACAGCGTATCGTGCACAAGGTATCCTGAGGGCGACCAAGGCTCCCACGCCGCGCCGGTCACCGGCACCACCGACCACTCCGCCACACCCTGCCACAGGCCCTCCGCAGACACGCCCCGGGCGCGGGCCATGTCCACCGCCGCCGCATCGGCCAAGGGTTGCAGGCGGCCCGTCCGGGCATAGCCAGACGGCAGGCCTGACGCGGTCTCTACGCCCGCCCACCAAGCCTGCGCCATCAGCAAACTGTCCAGCTGAAATGCCTTTTTCGGATTCCACTGGTCGGGCACATGCGGGGCCATCGCCCCCACAATCCCACCCGACGAGCCCGCCCCGATGCCCTGCGTATCAACCACCCGCACGCGTGCCCCGCGCTGCACACACGACCAAGCAATGGACAGACCAAAGATCCCCGCCCCGCGCACTGTCAGATCAACCCTTGCCATTCCCCGCGCCCTTCATCATGGATGCCGCACCGCAAGGACGTATCTGAAATGACCCCCACCGAACAGGGCAGCGCACTAGATTGGAAGGATGGCATCCTTCCGGTATCGCGCCGCTTTGATGATCCCTATTTTTCAATCCACAATGGGCTGGCGGAAACCCGGCATGTGTATTTGGCGGGAAACGGACTGCCAGCGCGGTTTTGCGACGGGTTTCAGATCGCCGAACTGGGTTTTGGCACCGGGCTGAACCTGCTGGCCACGCTGCTGGCACATACCGGGCCGGGCCAAGTTCAATACACGAGTTTTGAGGCCTACCCCCTGCCCGCCACCGATATCGCCCGTGCCTTGCAGGCTTTTCCGCGGGTATTGGCAGTAGCGGGCCCGTTTCTGGACCAATGGGCAGCAGGGGCCACGACCATAGACCTTGGTCCTGTAACGGCGCGGATCATCCTTGGCGACGCGCGCGATACCCTGCCCGCGTGGGAGGGTCATGCCGATGCGTGGTATCTGGATGGCTTTTCCCCCGCCAAAAACCCCGAGCTTTGGTCGGCCGACCTGATGCAACAGGTCGCGCGCCACACGGTGCCGCAGGGCACCTTTGCTACCTATACTGCCGCAGGGCATGTGCGCCGCGCACTGTCAGATGCAGGGTTCACCGTGCAGCGCCAACCCGGCTTCGGCCACAAACGCCATATGACGACCGGAGTCCTGTCATGACCACCAATTCCCGCCGGGGCATCTGGCTGATGATTGCCGCCGTCGCGGCCTTTGCCGTGCAGGATGGATTTTCCCGTTATCTGGCGGGGACTTACAACACCCTGATGATTGTGATGTTGCGCTATTGGGTGTTTGCGGCCTTTGTGGTGATCCTCGCCCTGCGCCGCCCGGAAGGTATCCGGGCTGCCATTGCGTCACATCATCCGGTGGCGCACGGGGTGCGGGCTGTGCTGCTGGTGGCCGAGATCTGCTTGATCGTCTGGGGCTATACCCTGATCGGGCTGATTGAGAGCCATGCCGTGTTCGCGATCTGCCCGCTGCTGGTGGTGGCGATGTCGGGCCCTGTGTTAGGTGAGCAGATCAGTTGGCAAAGATGGGCCGCTGTTGGTGCCGGACTGGTCGGTGTGGTGGTGATCTTGCGGCCCGGTGCGGGGGTGTTTTCGTGGCCCGCCTTGCTGCCCTTGGCGTCGGCGTTGATGTTTGCCACCTATTCCATCCTGACCCGCCTGACCACGCGCAATGAACCTACTTTCCCCGCGTTCTTCTGGCCTGCCGTGATTGGCGTGGTGCTGATCACCATCGTAGGTCTGCCGCAATGGCAACCGATTGCCCCCGCCGACATGCCGTTTGTCGCGATCTACGCCGCAATTTCAGTGTTTTCGCATTGGTTGCTGCTGAAATGCTACGAGGCTGCCGAGGCATCGCGCGTGCAGCCCTATGCATATCTGCAAATCCTGTTTGTCACCATCATCGGCCTTGCGGTCTACGGCGAAACGCTGGCCCTGCCGGTGGCCATCGGCGCTGCAATCGTTGTCATGGCGGGCCTGTACGCTCTGATGCAGGAACCCCGCAAACCCGTTGATAAAGCCTTGACATGAGCGTTCAGCAAAACACCCGTCTGGGCATCTGGCTGATGATCGCCACGACCTTCATCTTCGCGATGCAGGACGGAATCTCGCGGCATCTGGCGGGGAATTACAACGTGCTGATGGTGGTGATGATCCGCTACTGGTTCTTTGCGCTGTTTGTGATGGCGATGGCCGCGCGCAAACCGGGGGGCTTGCGGGCGGCGTTTGGCACCGCCCACCCGGTGTTGCAGGCAACTCGAGGCGTGTTGCTGGCGGCCGAGGTGTGCGTGATGGTCGTGGCCTTCACCACGCTTGGGTTGGTCGAAAGCCATGCCGTGTTTACCGCCTATCCGTTGTTGGTGGCGGCGTTGTCGGGGCCGATCCTCGGCGAAAAGGTCGGTTGGCGGCGCTGGACGGCGATTGGCATCGGCTTTGTCGGGGTGCTGATCATATTGCAGCCGGGGTCGGCGGTGTTCTCGCCCGCGGCCCTGATCCCCTTCGCTGCGGCCGCCATGTTTGCGGTCTACGGCCTGCTGACCCGCTATGTCGGGCGGCGCGATGCGGCCTCGGTCAGTTTCTTCTGGACCGGGATTGTCGGGGCCATTGCCATGACCTGCGTGGGTGTCTGGAATTGGGAGCCGATGACCGCCGCCGACTGGGGCTGGATGGGAGTCTTGTGCTGCACCGCCTGCCTTGGTCACTGGCTGCTGATCCGCAGCTATGAGGTGGCCGAAGCGTCCGAAGTGCAGCCCTTTGCCTATTTGCAACTGGTGTTCGCCTCGACGCTTGGCATCACCCTGTTTGGCGAGGCATTGCGCAGCAATGTGGTGATCGGGGCCGGGTTGATCGTTGCCGCCGGGCTGTTCACCCTGTGGCGACAACGGGTGCGGGCTAAGGCTGGCCTGTCATAGCACGCAGATCGGCCATCAACTCGGTCAAGGCCTTGATGGACCGCGCATCTTTCAGGCGGCCCTGATCGTCGAACGCATTGCTGCTGTCGGCAATCATCACCTCTGGCCCCGGCAAAACCACGGGACGAAACGGGTTCAGGCAAAGCCGTAACGAGTATTGCGACCTCTCGCCCCCTGCGCGACCACTTGAGGCTGACATGATCGCCACCGGTTTGTCTCGCCACGGCCCGCCCTTGGTTCGGCTGATCCAGTCGAGGGCGTTTTTCAGCACACCCGACAGCGCCTTGTTGTACTCGGGCGTGCTGATGATCACCGCTCCGGCGGCGGCAATCTGGTCCGACAGGGTCTGCACTTTGGGGGGAATACCCTTGGCCTCAAGATCGCTGTCATACAGAGGCAGTTTCAGATCTGCGTCGATATGGTCAGCCTCGCCGAACAGCCTCTGGGCTTCTGCCAGCAGCAGGCGGTTGGTCGAGGCTTGGCGCAGCGCGCCGCAGATGCCAAGAACATTAATCATCGGGGGCCTTTCGATAGTTCGTAATCAACTTAGCGGCTGGACGGGCAGTTGCAACAAGGCTTGCCCCTGACGCTGGTGCGGTTAAAGTTTGATCAAATGAACCGAGGGTAAAACATGCGGCACGGCGGGCAAATTCTGGCAGATCATCTGGCGGCTTACGGGGTGGACCGGGTCTATTCGGTGCCGGGCGAAAGCTTTCTGGCAGCCTTGGATGGGCTGTATGAACGTGGAATTCCCAACATCGTCTGCCGCCACGAAGGCGGGGCTGCGATGATGGCCGAGGCTGCGGGCAAGCTGACAGGTCGTCCCGGTGTCGCCTTTGTCACGCGCGGGCCGGGGGCCACCAATGCGGCGGCAGGCGTGCATATCGCCAAGCAGGACAGCACGCCCATGATCTTGTTCGTCGGCCAGATCGCGCGCGGCCACCGTGACCGCGAGGCGTTCCAAGAGGTGGATTACCGTGCCGTCTTTGGCCCCTTGGCAAAATGGGCCGCCGAGGTGGATCAGGTGGACCGTCTGCCCGAATACATCAGCCGCGCCTTTCATGTGGCAATGTCGGGCCGCCCCGGCCCGGTGGTGCTGGCGCTGCCCGAAGACATGCTGTCGTCGTTCTGCGACGTAGCCGATATTCCGCCCCCTGGCGCCGTTCTGCCAGGTGTGACGGAACGCCAGGTGCAGGCCGTGACCGATGCCCTGCGCAGTGCACAGCGCCCGTTGGTGGTGGCAGGTGGTCCGCTCTGGACGGCGCAGGCAGCGAATGATCTGGCCACATTTGCATCGGCCTGGGGCCTGCCCGTGGCGGTCAGCTTTCGCAGGCAGGACCGGCTGAACAATGATCATCCTGCCTATGTTGGCGACCTTGGCGTGGGGATGAACCCCAAGCTCGGCGCACGTCTGGCGCAGGCCGATGTGCTGCTGGTGCTTGGCTCTCGGCTGGGTGACATTGCGACGGGGGGATATGAAATCCTCGATCCCAGCAAGCCCGGGCCAAAGATCATTCACATTCACGCCGATGCCGATGAATTAGGCAGGGTGTTCCGCCCCGATGCTGTCGGGGACGGGCACTGCCGGAGCGACGATCCGCATGTACATCGAGGCGTTCGAGCCGGACGTGACGCAGCAGGCGCGCGACACGCAGGAGGCGCTGGCGCCGTATGTCGCGTTCGC
>JANNNF010000425.1:0-5764 GCA_031398405.1 Rhodobacterales bacterium
CCAACCCGCTGCTGGATGAGATTTCGTTGAACGGTGCCAAAGGCGTGCTGATCAACATTACCGGCGGCCATGATCTGACCCTGTTCGAGTTGGACGAAGCTGCGAACATCATCCGTGAGAAAGTGGACCCAGAGGCAAACATCATCGTCGGCTCCACCCTCGATACCACGATGGAAGGCCGCCTGCGGGTGTCTGTTGTTGCAACCGGCATTGACGCAACTGCCGCGAGCCGGGCCGAGGCCCCTGTTACGCGCCGGTCGATGGCCGCGCCCCTTGGCCTCCACAACCCGGAACCGCGCCGCGAAATGCCTCTTACGGTGCAGACGGCCCCGCCCGCCTATGTGCCACCCGCGCCGCAACCGGTGGCCCCCAGCCTGTTCGATCAGGTAGAGGCCCCCGCGGCAAGCTTCCGCCCGGCACCAGAGCCTGAAGACGTGTTGGAACAAGACCTGCCGCTGCCCGTTTACCGCCAGCCTGCCCCCCAGATGCGCCCGGCCCCGGCTGCAATCGAAGCAGACGCTGCCGAATTTGTCGCCCCGCGTCCGCGTGCGGCCGGTCAGCCATCGCCCGAGGCTATGGCGCGGCTGCAAGCCGCTGTTGGCAAGAACCCCAATGCAACCATGCAGCGCCCCGCCGCAGCCCCGATGCAACGCGCTGCAGCCCCGGCACCCGCCGCCGCCCCGCGTGCCGAAAAGCCGCGCTTTGGCATCGGGTCTTTGATCAACCGCATGGCGGGTCATCTGGAGGCCCAACCCGATCGCCCGGCACAAACCACCCGCGCCCAGCCGCCCGTCACCGGGTATGACGACGAACAGGAATTGAGCCCGGATCAAGAGCGGATTGAGATTCCCGCCTTCCTGCGGCGTCAGGCGAACTGAAACACAGCACATGAACTGATGCAGAAGGCCCGACTTGTTCGGGCCTTTGTCGTTTAAAGTCAATTGTTTGGCGGGAACTAGCGGGGTGTCACATACCGTTACAAAGCGTGAGTTGTGATCAGCCCCCATGAGAGTTACCTAAAATGCAGAACAAAAGGATACAGTTGTGTGTCCTTCGCAAGAGGTTGGCTGTGCAGAACACTTTGAAATCAGCGGTCACGTTTGCAGGTTTTGGTCTGCACTCGGGTGCCCCCGTGCACATGACGTTGTGCCCGGCAGGCCCAGACCATGGGATCGTGTTTCAACGTACCGATCTGTCGGGGGCTGCCGCTTTGGTGGATGCCCGCTGGGATACGGTTGTCCCCTCCAAGCTGTGCACGCTGATTGCCAATGCGCATGGCACTACTGTATCCACGATCGAGCACGTGATGGCGGCATTGGCCGGTTGCGCTGTTCACAATGCGCTGATCCAGATTGACGGGCCGGAAGTGCCGATCCTTGATGGGTCCGCGGTGCCGTTTGTGGAAGGCTTTATTGCCTGCGGTTTGCAGGAACAGGACGCCGCGGTGCGTGCGATCCGTATTCTCAAAGCGGTAGAGGTGCGCGACGGCGAGGCTGTGGCACGTCTTGCCCCGGCCGATATGCTGGAAATCGACTTTTCCATCGACTTCGACGATGTGGCCATCGGGCAGCAGACCCGGACATTGAACATGGCCAATGGGGCCTTCGTGCGCGAACTGTCGGACAGCCGCACTTTCTGCCGCCAGTCGGATGTGGATGTGATGCGCGCCAACGGGCTCGCACTTGGCGGCACTGTTCACAATGCCGTGGTGTTCGAAGGCGACCGTATTCTGTCACCAGGTGGTTTGCGCCATGCGGATGAACCTGTGCGCCACAAAATGCTGGACGCGCTTGGCGATCTGGCCTTGGCGGGTGGGCCGATCCTTGGGCGCTATACCGGCATTCGGGCTGGCCACGCGCTGACGAACCGGTTGCTTCGGGCGCTGTTTGCGGACCCGTCTGCTTACCGGATGGTCGATTGTTCGGCGCAGACCGTGGGCAAGTTGCCCGGTATGGGTGTGCATCGTGGCGATTTGCCCATGAGCCGCGCCTGACCGCCGTTCGGCGCTAACGACACGCCCTTAACTTGGCGTAGAGCCATGTCGCAAAGGCGTTTTGCGCCCCGGATTTATCTGTGCTAGGACACAAGCAAATCGCCCGCATGGCACGGGACATCGCGTCAGGTATTCAAAGCTGACAGATGGTATCTTGCCGTTGCGGCACAGTGGGATAGGCGGAAGATGGCAGGCGGAAAATCGGGCGCGCGTCTGGGCACCAAACTGGGCACAACGGCGCTACTTGTGGTTTTGCTGGCGTCCTGCGGGGCAGGCAGCAAGACCAAGAACGCCGGGCTGGACAGCTATTCAGCCGAAGAGCTGTTTGAGCAGGGCGAGCTGAAGCTGGAAACCACAAAGCGCCCGAAAGAGGCCCTGATCTATTTCCAAGAGGTAGAGCGGCTGTATCCCTACACCGCCATCGCCAAACGCGCGCTGATCATGCAGGCTTTCACCCACCACAAGGCCAAGGATTATGAGGAAGCCCGCGCCGCCGCACAGCGGTTCCTCGACTTTTATCCGGGCGACGAAGATGCGCCTTACGCGCTGTATCTGATGGCGCTGTCCTATTATGACCAGATTGACGAAGTGGGCCGCGATCAGGGCCTGACCTTCCAGGCGCTGCAATCCATGCGGGACGTGATCGAGACCTATCCCGACAGCGAATATGCGCGGTCGGCGATGCTGAAATTCGATCTGGCGTTTGACCATCTGGCCGCCAAGGAAATGGAAATCGGGCGCTACTACCTGAAGCGTGGGCATTATACGGCGGCGATCAACCGGTTCCGCACGGTTGTACAAGATTTTCAGACCACCACCCATACCGCCGAAGCGCTGCACCGGCTGGTCGAATGTTATCTGGCGCTTGGCCTGACGGATGAGGCCCAGACGGCCGGGGCCATCCTTGGCTATAACTACCAGTCCAGCCCGTTCTACGATGACAGCTTCCGTCTGCTCAAAGGCCGGGGCTTGAACCCCGAGGCCAAGGGCAACAGTTGGCTGGGCAAAGTGTACCGGCAGATGGTGCGCGGCGAGTGGCTGTAGGTAGGATGGGCAATTTGCCCATCTTTTCTGACCAATAATGGGCCGCTGGCCCGCCAAAGATGGGCAGATTGCCCATCCTACGGGAATGTAATGCTCGTATCACTGGAAATACGCGATGTGCTGATCATCGACCGCTTGTCCTTGGCCCTGGGGCCGGGGCTGAACGTCTTGACTGGCGAAACCGGAGCCGGCAAGTCAATCTTGCTGGATGCGCTTGGCTTTGTGCTGGGCTGGCGGGGACGCGCTGAACTGGTGCGCCAAGGGGCTGCACAGGGCGAAGTGGTCGCGGTGTTCGATCTGCCCCCCGGCCATGCCGCCCGCGCCGTACTGAACGAGGCTGGGATTGAGGCCGAGGATGAGGTGATCTTGCGCCGGGTGAACACCGCTGATGGCCGCAAGACGGCTTGGGTCAACGACCGCCGGGTGACCGGTGAGGTGCTACGCGATCTGTCGGACTGTCTTGTGGAACTTCATGGCCAGCACGACGACCGCGGCCTGTTGAACCCGCGTGGACACCGGGCGCTGCTGGATACATTCGCAGCCCTTGACCTTGGCCCCCTGCGCGCCGCTTGGGCCGCACAACGCAGCGCGCGGGTGGCGTTGACGGCGGCAGAAGACGCCATTGCCCGCGCGCAGGTTGAGGAAGATTATCTACGCCATGCGGTGGCCGAGTTGGACAAGCTGGCCCCTGACCCCGGCGAAGAGGCATCCTTGGATGCCCGTCGCCGGACCATGCAGGGGGCGGCCAAGATCCGGGCTGATATCGTGCGGGCAGAGTCTGCGCTGTCGGGGCAGGGGGCGGAAGGCGCGATGCGTGATGCGCTGCGCTGGCTGGAAGGCGCGTCTGACCGCGCCGAGGGGCGGTTGGATGGGGCGCTGTCTGCCCTGAATCGCGCGTTGATAGAACTGGGCGAGGCCCAGTCCGGGGTGGAGGGTTGCCTTGCGGCACTCGATTTCAACCCGCATGAATTGGATAGCATCGAGGAACGGCTGTTTGCCATTCGCGGGCTTGCCCGCAAACACGGGGTGCTGCCCGATGATCTGGGCGGATTTGCCGATGGGTTGCGTGCGCGTCTTGCTGCACTGGATGGCGGCGTGGCTGGCCTTGCGCGCCTGCACCAAGATGTGGGCGCCGCAGAGGCCGGGTTTTTGCGTGAAGCCCACCGGATCAGCGATGTGCGGCGCGTGGCGGCCAAGCGCCTGGATGCGGCGATGGCGGGGGAGCTTGCGCCGTTGAAAATGGAACGCGCGGTGTTTGCAACCGAATTGTCTGCGGGCGAGCCGGGACCAGACGGGGTGGACGCTGTGACCTTTACCGTCGCCACCAACCCCGGCGCGCCGTCCGGGCCGCTGAACCGGATCGCCTCGGGTGGTGAACTCAGCCGCTTTTTGTTGGCGCTGAAGGTTTGTCTGACCGGCGACACCCCGGGCCTGACCCTGATATTTGATGAGATTGACCGGGGGGTGGGTGGGGCCACCGCCGATGCCGTGGGTCGTCGTCTGCAGGCGCTGTCGGATACGGCGCAGGTGCTGGTCGTGACCCATTCGCCGCAGGTCGCGGCCTTGGGCGCGCATCATTGGCGGGTTGAAAAGCGTGTGGTGGCGGATCAGACCCTGTCCACCGTCACGGCGCTTGATGCACCGGCGCGGGTTGAGGAGATAGCGCGGATGTTGGCTGGCGATACTGTGTCTGATGCCGCCCGCCAAGCCGCCAAGGCGCTGCTTGCGGTTTAAGCTACGCCGCCAGTGCATGGCAGCCACCCGCAACTGACGGGTTTTATGCTGCGGCGCGGCATCTATATTGGATGCATGAACCCGAAACAAAGGAGGGTCCCATGATCCGCCACTTGACTGCCATCCTAGACCTGTTCCGTCTGCCCATCATTGATGAGATCGAGCGCGATTACGTCAGCGGTGCTGAAACCCCGGCTGAGGGCAAGATCCGCAAAAGGGCTGTTGCAAACGGCCTGTTCCGGCGCGGGACATTTGACTACTAAGTCAGCGAGCCAAGCGCCGTCGCAAGATCGCCGTAGCCGGTAAAGCGACGCTCATACGCCAGCCCCAGACGACTGGCGCAGTCGATGGCCTTGGCGTCCAATGCAGGGTCGTTCGTCTGCGCCTGGTAGACAAGCTTGGTGTAGTTGCCAAAATACATGTCACGCAGTTCAGGGTGCCGGTCCAAACCCATGGGTTTCCAGACAAAGGCATCAAACTGGCGGACCAGAAAATCGGTCAGATAGAACGCGGTGAATTCGTCGGGGTGGGAGGCAAACGCTGCATTCCCTTCAAAAAACGAATAACAATGCGGGCCTTCGATCATCGAGACACCCAACTCTTTGCACTTTTCAAACAACAGACCACCAGTGCCGCAATCGGCATAGACGACAAAGATCGTGTCGTAGGCGGCGCGATTTTCAAGTACCGTGGTCTCTACTGCTGCCGTGATCCGGTCTGGCCAAAGGTGCAGATTGGCGGGCAGGCATTGCAGATCTAGGTGATCCCAGCCATTGGCGCGCCGAAGGGCGACAATCTCATGCGCAAGGGCCCCACAGGCGATCAACAGGACCCGGCCCGTCCGTGCAGGGCGAAGGCCGGTTACCGTCAGCAAGGTATCGTCCAGTGCTATCGCCACTGCCGCGCGCCAAGGATCAGGCTGCCTGCCAGTGCCGCAAAGCCAAGCGCCACCAGTGGCACCTGCGCCCAGAAGGCAAGCGCAAGGGTGGCCGC
>JANNNF010000450.1:0-10036 GCA_031398405.1 Rhodobacterales bacterium
ACCGCACTCTCGCCGAGGAGCTCGAGCGCAACCACGTCACGGACGATCGACGCGACGTCCGTTGGCTCCGAGGTCGGCCACGGTCAGCGCGAAGGTCGGCAGGTCATCACCGACCCCGCCGCGTTCAAACACCTCGCGCGCCGTGGCCTCTGCCGCTGCCGCCGCCTCGGCCCCGTGCAACAAGGTGGTCCCCGCAATGGCCCACACGCCTTTCGCTGCGTTGATGTCCGCCCCCGACAGAGCCCCCAGACGGTCGCATTCCTCCAGATCAAGCTCGGTATACAACTTCAGGAACCGCCCTACATCGGCATCAGTGGTATTGCGCCAGAACTGCCAGAATTCATACGGCGACAGCAGATCAGCGTTCAGCCAGATTGCGCCATTCTGGCTTTTGCCCATTTTCTTGCCATCCGATGTGGTCAGCAGCGGCGAGGTCAACCCGAACACTTCCGCATTGATCACCCGGCGTGTCAGATCAACCCCGTTGACAATATTGCCCCACTGATCCGACCCACCCATCTGCACAAGGCAACCATAGCGGCGGTTAAGCTCAAGAAAATCATAGGCTTGCAGGATCATGTAATTGAATTCGAGGAACGACAGCGAATGTTCCCGGTCCAGACGCGACTTCACACTTTCAAACGACAGCATCCGGTTGACAGAGAAATGCTTGCCGATATCGCGCAGGAACGACAGATAGTTCAGATCATCCAGCCATTCGGCGTTGTTGACCATCACTGCATCGGTGGGGCCGTCGCCAAAGGTAACATAGGGCGAAAACGCCCGTTTGATGCCGTCAATATTGGCGTCGATCTGCGCGTTGGTCAGCAGGGGGCGTTCTTCGGCCCGGAAACTGGGATCGCCCACTTTGGTGGTCCCGCCGCCCATCAGAACAATGGGTTTGCCGCCACATTTCTGCAACCAGCGCAGCATCATGATCTGGATCAGGCTACCCACATGCAACGACGTGGCTGTCGCATCAAAGCCGATATAGCCGGGCACCACCCCCTTGACCAAGGCTTCGTCCAGCGCTTGATAATCCGTGCAATCGGCCAAATAGCCGCGGGTCATCATCACGCGCATGAAATCGGATTTCGGATGGTAGGTCATGGCCGCCTCGTGCATTAAGGTCTGCAGCGTATAACGCTGGCAGGGGGCGAGGGGAAGATGGCAGAGCCGATCTGGGCACTGGGCACGATGTCGGGCACGTCTCTCGACGGGGTAGATGCCGCCATGGTGCTGACCGATGGCCACCGGATCATGGAATTCGGCCCCGATGCTTACCGCCCCTACACGCCTGCCGAGCAATCGACAATCCGCGCCGCCTTTGGTTTGTGGCCCGGCGACCCGGGGGTGGCAGAGGCCGCCGAGGTTGTCGAAACCGCCCATGCCGAGGTGCTTTCACGGTTTTCCGGTGCTGATGTGGTTGGCTTTCACGGCCAGACCCTTGCGCATGACCCGTCCGGGCGTGGCACGCATCAAGCCGGGTCGGGCGACGTTCTGGCGCAGGTATTGGGCCTGACCGTGGTCTGGGATTTTCGCAGCAGCGATGTGGCGCTAGGCGGGCAGGGCGCGCCCTTGGCCCCGTTCTACCACTTCGCCTGCGCGCGCTGGATGGGGGCGCGTGATCCGCTCGCGTTCCTGAACATGGGCGGCGTTGGCAACCTGACATGGGTAAACCCGTCCCAACCCGCCCCCGAAACCATGGGCGCGCTGCTGGCCTTCGATACCGGCCCCGCCAACGCGCCCGTCAACGACCTGATGCAGGCAAGACTTGGCCTCGGGTTTGATGATGCAGGGCAGATGGCCGCAGCGGGTACCCCGGATCAAGCTGTACTGGATGCCTTCGCAGCTCATCCCTATTTCTTCAAGATGCCGCCCAAATCTTTGGATCGCAACGATTTTCATGCCCTGCTTGGAATGGTCCAGCAGCTATCCACCGCTGATGCAGCCGCGACCCTGACCGCCGCCGCCGCATTGGCCGTGGCCCTTGGCGCGCAGCATTTTCCTGGCCCCGTGACCCGCCTTTTGGTCACGGGCGGCGGTCGCCACAACGCTACCCTGATGCGCGCCCTGACCCGTCATTTGCCCTGCCCGGTTGAGCCCGTCGAGTCTGCAAACCTGAACGGTGATATGTTGGAGGCACAGGCCTTTGCCCACCTGGCCGTGCGGGTAATGCGGGGCCTGCCGACATCCTGTGCCAGCACCACGGGCGTACCCGCCGCCGTTGGCGGCGGCCAGATCAGTCGGCCCTAGACCCCCGTGCTTGTCGCACCATCGCCGTCGTGTAGATCGCCAAAGCGGCCCAGATCATCGGGAAGGCGATCATCTTGCCCACGCTGAACGGTTCACCAAACACAAACACCGCGGTCACAAAAATCATCGTCGGCGCGATGTATTGCAAGATGCCGATGGTCGACAGCCGCAACAGTTTGGCCCCGTTGGCATACAGCATCAGCGGCACCGCCGTGACCAGCCCGCCGCACATCAGCAGCACGGTGTCACCCGGCACCCCGATGGCAAAATGCCCGGTACCGGTGCCAATCAGCCAAGCCACATAGGCCAGGGCCGGGGCGAGCAGGATCAACACCTCCAGCGCGAAACCCTGATTTGGGCCGATGGGCAGCGATTTCTTGAAAAACGCATAAATCCCCCAACTGAAGGTCAACCCAAGCGCTGCCAGCGGCAGGCTCCCGGCCTCTACGGTCAGGATGACCACCGCAGTTGCGGCCAAGGCAATTGCCGCCCATTGCGCCCGGCTCAGCCGTTCGCCCAGTAAAACCCGGCCCAGAAACACCGAAAACAGCGGGTTGATGTAATAGCCAAGGGCGGTATCCAGCGCATGGCCATTCATGATCGCCCAGACGTAAATCCCCCAATTGGCCGTGATCAGCACTGCCGTCACCGCCGCCATCCCCAGCATTCGGGGGTTTCGCAACGCCGACATCAGATCAGACGTGCGGCCCATCCAGATCAGTACGCCCAATGCGATCGGCACCGACCAGACCACCCGGTGGGCGATCACCTCCAGCGGGCCGATATGTGTGGCGGCCTTCATGTAGAACGGCAAGAAGCCCCACAGAAGATAGGCCATCACTGCCAGCAATAAGCCCTTGCCGCTGTCTTCGTTTTTCGGTCTGACGATTTGGTTCATCCCAGTGCCATAAGGCCAGTCCGCGTGAACTGCCAACCGTATTTTGTGACCGGAACAATCCTGCTTATCGCCGTTGCAGATACTCGGCGGTAAAGGTGACATATCCCCGGGCGGTCACCTGCACCGCATCACGCATCATCGCATGCAGGCCGGGCAATTGGTGGAACGGCACGTTAGGATAGACATGATGTTCCGTATGATAGGGCATGTTCCACGCCACAAAACGCACGACTCGGTTGGTAAACGTGGTGCGCGTGTTCAAAAACATATCCGCCACGCGCGGACAATCGCCGTGTTCGGCCAGCAGATACAGCCGCAACGCAGGCTGGCCCAGTAGCACCGGAACGACCCAGACCCACAGCGCCAAAGGCCCCGCCAGCAGCGCAATTGCGGCATAGACCAAGAGCATGACCCGCGCCTCTCGCACGATCCGGGGCAGGGCGCTGACAGGCAGATAATCCCCCTGCGCACGACCCCGGGCAAGGCTTGCCATCAGGCGCAGCGCCGAGATCCAATAGGGCAGACCCGACACGTGCCAAAGCCAGTCTGCCTTGGTTTCGGGCTTGCCGCCCTCCAACTCCGGGTCGCGGCCTTCGATATTGGTCCAGCGGTGATGCGCCAGATGAAAATATCGGAACCATTCAAACGGCAGGATCAGCGCTAAGCCGCACAACCGTCCAACCCATTCATTCAGCGGCTCAGACGCGAACGGGGTCTTATGCGTCGCCTCATGTTCCAGCGTGAACAGGAACACGATCAACACCCCCTGCACCGGCAACAGCGCCCACCAACCCGGCACGCCGATGGCAATCAGCGTACCCACTACGGCAATCGCGCCGCCATGCCCGGCCAGATGCCAAAGTCCTTTACTGTTCGACCGTTTGGTCAACGCGGCTTTGGTCTCGGCGGACAATGCGGCCATCCATGTGCGGTGATCCATCTAAGCCTCTGCGGCCAGATCAAAATCAGGGCTCGCGAGTTCAAAGCCGTCAAACCGGAACCCCGGACTGACCGTGCAACTGACCAAAGACCAAGCGCCCGTCGTCTCTGCCGCCTGCCACACGCCGTTCGGCACCACAGCCTGCACGACATCGGCTCCCAGCACGTCGGGGCCAAGCCGGACTGCTGCCGTGCCGATCCGCAGCGTTACGGCGGCACCCGCATGCCATAGCCAGATCTCATCCGCATCAACACGGTGCCAATGGCTGCGCTGCCCCGCCTCCAACAGAAACAAAATTGCCGTCCCGGATGCCCTGCCATCGACCAGCGGCCCTTCCCATGTTTGGCGATACCAGCCACCCTCAGGATGCGGGGCAAGATCCAGTTTTTCGACAATGGCGCCCGCCTCGGTCATCACAAATCCATCGTTTTCATGCAGCCAAACTTTGCCACGATTTCACGCCGGGGCAAGGGGGCAAAGCAAAACCCCCGCCAGTAACCCGGCGGGGGCGGTTTGTATCTGCAGAAGCTCTACGCGCTTTTCCGATTTCTTTGCACAAACGTTACGCAGAAATCCGGGTGTCAGCCCCGCAAAACCGAGCGGCCCGCAAATTCCGCCGTCTCGCCCAATATTTCCTCAATGCGGATAAGCTGGTTGTATTTCGCCAGACGGTCAGACCGCGACAGAGACCCCGTTTTGATCTGGCCACAGTTGGTCGCGACTGACAGATCAGCAATCGTGTAATCCTCAGTCTCACCCGAACGATGCGACATGACGTTGGTGTAGCGCGCGCGATGCGCCATTTCCACCGCTTCCAAAGTTTCAGTCAACGTGCCGATTTGATTGACTTTTACCAACATCGAATTGGCGCACCCGGCCTTGATGCCTTCGGCCAGACGCCGCGGGTTGGTCACGAACAGATCGTCACCGACCAGCTGGATCTTGGACCCAAGCTTGTCGGTCAGCAGTTTCCACCCCGCCCAATCATCCTCAGAACAGCCGTCTTCAATGGAAATGACTGGATAATCCGCCGCAAGAGCAGCCAGAAAATCGACATTCTCTTCAATGGTTAGGGATTTCCCCTCACCCTTCATCTCATACTTGCCACCCTTGAAGTATTCGGTAGCAGCACAATCCAGCGCGAGGTAAATATCCTCGCCCGGACGGTAGCCTGCCTTCTCGATAGATTTTAGAATAAAATCAAGTGCATCGCGGGCAGAGCTAAGATTGGGCGCGAAGCCGCCTTCGTCGCCGATGCCGGTGTTATGGCCCGCATCCTGAAGCTCTTTCTTCAGGGTGTGGAATACTTCGGACCCCATGCGCACAGCCTCGCGGATGTTCTCCGCGCCAACCGGCATGATCATGAACTCCTGAATATCAATAGGATTGTCAGCATGTTCGCCACCGTTGATGATGTTCATCATCGGCACGGGCAGAATACGCGCCGAAGTGCCGCCGACATAGCGGAACAGCGGCTGTCCCGTGGCCTCTGCCGCAGCCTTGGCCACCGCCAAGGACACACCCAGAATGGCATTGGCTCCAAGGCGGGATTTGTTGGGGGTGCCGTCCATCTCGATCATGGTGCGGTCGATGCCGACCTGCTCGGTCGCGTCGTAACCCACTATTTCTTCGGCAATCTCCCCGTTGACGGCTGCCACAGCTTCCAGCACGCCCTTGCCCTTGTAGCGGCTTTTGTCGCCGTCGCGGCGCTCGTTCGCCTCATGCGCGCCGGTCGAGGCACCCGAAGGCACGGCCGCACGGCCCATGGCCCCGCTTTCCAGATAGACGTCGACTTCGACCGTCGGGTTGCCCCGGCTGTCCAGAATTTCGCGGGCGTGAATGTCGATGATCGTGCTCATGGGGTGTCCCTCGGCTTGACGGTGGCGCTCTCGCCCGCCTCTTAGCGCGACAAGGCCATTATGGAAAGCGCGCGTTTGCGGGCGTGCTCGCGGGCAAAGGTGTAAAGCCCGGCGCACAGGATAAGCGCTGCACCGCACAGGGTGATGACATCAGGGCGTTCCCCGAACACAAACGCGCCGATCGCCAATCCGAACACCAGCCGCGAATAGCGAAAGGGGGTGATCACGGCGACCTCACCCAACCGGTTGGCCTGCGTGAGCGCCCAGTACGCCCCAAGCCCGCTGATCAGCGCGCCGGTCAGCCACAAGCTTTGCACCCCCGTCGGCACTACCGTCCCGCCCGACAAGGCCAGCATTCCCGCCCCAAGGATCGCCACGGCCACAAACCCCCAAGCTGAAAGCTGAGTGGTTGATATGGTGGAGGGAATCCGCCGCGTTGCAAGGTCGCGGATCCCAAGGCCAAGCACGGCAAGCAGCGACCACAGCACCTCGGGCTGAAACCCCGACAGGCCAGGCCGGATGATCAGCAGGACACCCGCGAACCCCACAAGGATTGCAGACCACCGCCGCCAGCCCACCTGTTCGCCCAAAAACAGCGCGGCCCCCATGGTTACGAACAGCGGCATTGCCTGAAACACCGCCGTCGCGGTTGACAGCGGGATCAGCGCAAGCGCCGTCACAAAACCGGCTGTCCCCAGCATTTCCCCCAGATTGCGCAGCACGACCATCGGGTGCAGGGCCCGGCGTGTGATGGTCCGTAGACCTTGGTGGCGGGCCATTGCGGCAAAGACCGGTGCGCCAAACACACCCAGAAGGAGCAGAATCTGCCCCGTGGGCATCCCGGCTGCGGACCATTTGATGAACATGTCCTCAATGGCAAATCCGGCCATGGAGGCCACCATCAAAAGGATGCCGCGAAGGGTGTCACGGCTTTGGGCGGGGGTCTGGGCTGTGTCGGTCATGGCGGCGTTGTAGGCGGTCGGGCGGGTTTGCGAAAGCCGAATGCGCTTGACCCTGCCAAGGTCCACGGCGACACAAAGGCAGCAATTCGAGGGGCCGATGATGCGCAAAGACAGGTTGGACGGAGTGGGCCTTGCGGTGATGTTGGCGGTGATGTTGGTGCTGGCGGTCAACCAGATCACCGTCAAGATCGTGAACACCGGGTTGCAACCAGTGTTTTACGCCGGATTGCGGTCTTTGTTGGCGATTTTCTTTGTCTGGGGCTGGTTGGTCTGGCGCGGGCGGCCCCCGCGCTTGCCGCGCAGCGATTGGGCGGCGGGCTGTCTGATGGGGGCGGTTTTCGCCGCTGAGTTTCTGTTCTTGTTCCTTGCCCTTGATCTTACCACGGTCGGCCGAGCCTCGGTGATCTTCTATTCCATGCCGGTGTGGTTTTCGATCATGGCTCATTTCGGTCTACCCGGGGAACGCATTACAGCGGTGAAAGCCACAGGTCTGACCTTGGCGTTTGCGGGGGCCGCCTGGGCGATCTTGTCGGGTGCCAAGGGGGGCGAGGGGAGCTTTGTGGGCGATCTGTGCGCCCTCGCCGGGGCGTTCGGCTGGGCGGGCACGGCCTTTATCGCACGGCGCCCGACGATGAAGGCTGTGGGCCCCGAGATGCAACTGTTCTGGATGGTGCTGGTGTCTGCCCCCATCCTGCTGATCGTGTCGCCGCTGTTTGGCCCGCTGATCCGCGATTTGGAACCCTACCACATATTGTGGCTGGTGATCCAAGCATCCGTAGTGGTTGCGGGTGGCTTCATCGCGTGGCTGTGGTTGCTCTCGGTCTACCCCGCCGCCACGGTTGCCAGCTTTTCCTTCCTGTCCCCGGTGTTGGCACTAGGGCTAGGGGCTGTGGTCTTCGGTGAGTCGCTGACTTTGCCACTTTTAGGGGCGGCGATTCTGGTGGCTTTGGGGATTGTGCTGATCAACCGGCCCATTTCGCCAAGCGCCTAAAGAATCGGCCAGCGCAGCCCAAATTGTGGCAGTCCACAGGTTGGGCCATTCATCCAATATCTGAACGCCACGAGCCAAACCTGCGCGGAACCTGAACAATCGGGCACTCTTCACAAATCACTCCAGCACTTGTCCCCAGACCCATCCACAGGACGGGGCGTGGACGGTGGCTGCGCCGTGATGTGGCTTGAAAATCGTCAAGCGAGTTATTCGCCAAAAATTGTAAAAAATGCGTTGAAGGCGCATCCGAATTACGACAGTTTGACAAAGCCGCCGGATAAGACACTACATATGGTGCGGGTGGCGCAGCGGGGCGATCCCTAAAACCAAAGCGTCCGATCAAGGATGCGGGGCCATGTTCGCACAGCGGGCAGGGCGGGCAAGCCAGTTGCGCCGCGATCGGGCAGCACAGGAACCATCGGCGCAAGGGGAACAGCAAGCCCCGCCGCAACAGCAAGGACCAGGGGCAGATGAAGATCGAGCGTAAGTTTACCACCGAAACCACGGGTGCCTACGGTGCCATGGCTTTTGCAGTGACCACCTCTGAAATCCGTAACCCCGATGGCACCGTCGTGTTCCGCAATGAGGCCGTTGAGGTGCCGGGGGGCTGGAGCCAGGTTGCGTCCGACGTTTTGGCGCAGAAATATTTCCGCAAGGCCGGAGTCCCTGCGCGCCTGAAGCGCGTGAAAGAAAAGGGCCTGCCCGAGTTTCTATGGCGTTCGATTCCCGATGAGGCTGAACTTGCGAAACTGCCGGTCGAGGATCGCTATGTCGGTGAAACTTCGGCCAAACAAGTGTTTGACCGACTGGCCGGGGCTTGGGTCTATTGGGGCTGGAAGGGTGGCTATTTCACCACCGAGGCCGATGCCGTCGCGTATTATGACGAGATGCGCTTCATGCTGGCCCGTCAGATGGCCGCCCCTAACAGCCCGCAGTGGTTCAACACGGGCCTGCACTGGGCTTACGGCGTCGATGGCCCGGCGCAGGGGCATTATTATGTCGACCACCTGACCGGCAAGCTCACCAAGTCTGAGTCCGCCTACGAGCATCCCCAACCCCACGCTTGCTTCATTCAGTCGGTGAAAGATGATCTGGTCGGCGACGGTGGTATCATGGACCTGTGGGTACGTGAGGCGCGGCTGTTCAAATATGGCTCTGGCACCGGAACCAACTTTTCATCCTTGCGCGGCGAAGGCGAGAAACTGTCGGGTGGTGGCAAATCATCCGGCCTGATGGGCTTTCTGAAAATCGGCGACCGGGCGGCCGGGGCGATCAAATCGGGCGGCACCACGCGCCGCGCTGCCAAAATGGTGATCTGCGATATGGATCACCCCGATGTCGAAGCCTTCGTGAACTGGAAAGTGATCGAAGAGCAAAAGGTTGCCAGCCTGGTTGCCGGTTCCAAGTTGCACGAAGCCCGTTTGAACGAGATTTTCGCCGCCATCAAGGCCTGGGACGGTGTGATTGCCGATGCGACCGATCCTGCCAAGAACGCAGCCCTGAAAGCCGCGATCAAGGCCGCAAAAAAATGCATGATCCCAGATACTTACACCAACCGCATCCTGCAGTATGCGCGTCAGGGGTTCACTTCCATTGAATTCCCGACCTATGACACCGACTGGGATTCCGAAGCCTATATCAGTGTGTCCGGCCAGAACTCCAACAACTCGGTCCGCGTCACAGATGCGTTCCTGCAAGCAGTGAAGGATGATGCCGACTGGGCGCTGATCCGCCGCACCGATGGCAAAACCGCAAAAACCGTCAAGGCGCGCGATTTGTGGGATCAGGTTGGGCACGCGGCCTGGGCCTGCGCCGACCCTGGCATCCAGTTCCATGATACCGTCAATGCCTGGCACACATGCCCCGAAGATGGCGCGATCCGCGGATCAAACCCTTGCTCGGAATACATGTTCCTGGACGATACTGCCTGCAACCTTGCATCTATGAATCTGCTGACCTTCTTTGCGAATGGCAAGTTTGATGCCGAAGCCTATATCCACGCCAGTCGGTTGTGGACGATTACTCTCGAAATTTCGGTGATGATGGCGCAGTTCCCGTCCAAGGAAATCGCGCAGTTGTCTTATGATTTCCGCACCCTCGGTCTGGGCTACGCCAATATTGGCGGGTTGT
>JANNNF010000474.1:0-3888 GCA_031398405.1 Rhodobacterales bacterium
CCTGTGCCCTTGGTGCCGCCCGAGGCCTTGGTGCCGCCCGTGCCCTTGGTGCCACCCGTGCCCTTGGTGCCGCCTGTACCCTTGGTGCCGCCCGAAGCCTTGGTGCCGCCCGAGCCTTTGGTGCCGCCGGAGCCCTTGGTGCCGCCAGATACATTGGCACCACCGCTGCCCGTGACGGTGCCAGCTACGGGAGCAAACGAAGTGCTTATTGTTGACTGATTGGCGTCATACCATTTTGCGAAGGAAGCCCCTTCGACGCCGCCGTTGTAATAAGTGTTGGAACTGCTGGCGAGCTTTCCTTTGCCACCGTCAACCGGCGATGATTTTACGTTGTCCTTTGGCATGACGTCAGTCCCCTGATTCAGAAATGCAACATCCCACTCCGCACCGACTGAATCGTCGTACGGGTCTCGGCGACGCCAAGAAATTGAATTTGTGTGAGGGTCATCGATCCGACCCATCGAAATGAATTACAGCGGGATTATGACAATTCCCAAGTATTTTTTGGAAATTGCACTCCGAAGTTGAACCAGACCAGATCGATTGGAAACGCAGATGCCATTCGGCAAAGACTGTCAATAACGGCGAAACAACGGTTCAAAATCCGAATCACAAAGTCGAATCACTTGTTGGAGGCACAGTTTTGCCGAGGATGTTCCACGAAAAAGCCTTGCCGCTGTGGCAAACGGCTTAACCAGAATTGCAATCGCGGAGTTTGAATGGTCACGTCATCAAATGAGGCGCGCTTTGCCGGCATCAGGGCTGCCGCTGAAGAGTTTTTCGGAGAAAGGGTCTTGAGCCTTACCGCCCCCGGGGGCGAAGGCCGTGCCAGCCTACGTCTTCACATGGAAAGCCGCGATGTGATCGGAACTCAGCGCCCGAATTTTCGTCGCACACATCTGGAGGCACATGTGCTGACCGAACTCGGCCGGCATTGCGACGACCAACCTCGGTGTCTTGGTGTTGTCGGCGACATTCTCTTTCAGTCAGACGTCGGCAAGCGCCGCCTGAATCTGGAAATCGCCTCGGCGAAAACCCGGTCCCGGATTGATCTGGCCGATGACGCAGTCTCGGCCATTTTCCGGATCCACTCCGCCGCGCGCAAGACCGACCTGCAGCAAATGATGCCGCATCTGGGCGTCAACCGGGACTGGATTTCCACCTTGGTCAATGCGGCTTCGGTGCTGGAACCCTTCGGCCCTGGCATTTCGCGAAGCTATGACCGCAACCGGGCAGCCAATTCGATCGCGTTTGAGGGGCGTCAGTTCGTGAAATGGGACTGCCGATCGGGAAATGCTGCCTTGGATGACACAGGCAAACTGCGCTGGTTCGACTTTGAATACGCCGGGCTTCGCCATGGTGCCGAGGATTTTGCGTGGCTTATCGGTGACGAGGCTTGGCCGTTTAACGGTCAGATGATGCTTGATCTGGTCGACGACAATTTCGATGCCGACTGTGGACATTCCCGCCGTGACTATTTCGAATATTTGTCGGCGTATGTGGCCTTGCATTGCGTGCAGCGCATCAAACTGGTGCTAAGCGAAGTCGGCAAACACGGCTGGAAATCCAAGGCGCGGGTTCGCAGCCGCGACGACGCGGGGGTGCATCCAGAGTTTCTGGCCCATGTTGCCAGAGTCGGCGGCTTTTTTGCGGATCGCGCGCCATCCACGGCCGCCCTTGTCCGCAACTTTGACGCCACTGCGGCGCATTTCGGCGCTATGGTCGCACAAGCCGAGACCGAGCTTGCTGCCCCCCCGGCGCGCGCCTCGGGCTTGGCATGACGATTCAGACGATCTCTGAACCGGCCATCGCGTCGGACACGACGCCTGCGGGCCATGGTTTCGGCCTGCGTGTCGACGTGATCACCACATTCGAGGGCTTTGCGCAACTGCGCGTGCCTTGGGCCGACCTGCTGGCGCGGGACCCGGACTCGGGCTTGTTCCTGTCATGGCCCTGGCTGGCCGAAGCCTTCGTGCGCAATCCGGGACGCTGGCAGGTGCTGGCAGTGCGCGAAACCGCGCGGAACGGGCGCTACCTGTGCTTTTTCCCGCTCAAGCTGCGCCTGCATTGGAGTCGCTCTGAAAACCTGCTGCAAACCCAGATCGACCCTGGCGGCCGGCTGGGATTCAGCGAGTACACCGGCTTCGTCTGCCATCCGGCCGACGAGTCGCGCGCGCTGTCTGCCTTGGCCCGGCATTTGGCAGGCGAAAACTGGAGCGACATCGCGTTACGGTATGAGCCGACCGGGCGGCGGTCGGCGATCTTTGCCGATGCCTTCCCTTCGGATGCGTTTCGCGTGGTTTGGCAACCCTATGTCATCAACGGCGGCACCACGAACAATCTGGTCTGCCCGCGCATCGACCTTCCCGACAGCTATGACAGTTATCTGGAGACGGGGCCCGGCAGCAACACGCGCCAGAAGATCCGGCGTTTCACGCGAAAGCATATCGACAGCAGGGATATGCGCTTCACCTTGGCGACAGCACAGTCGTTCGCCGCTGATCTTGATGTCCTGATGGGGTTCTGGCGCACGAAATGGGAGGCCCTGATGGACCCCATAGGGTTAGACCGCCTTGAAGCCACCTACCGTCAGATGATGGCGGACAGTCTTGCCGTGGGGGCATTGTTCATGCCCGTGGTCTGGCGTGGCGATGTACCCCTCGGGGCCATGGGAGGTATCGTGGACCGGCCTCGCGGCCACCTTCTTTTCGCACTGTCGGGGCGCAATCAAAGCGGCGATGACACCGCGATCGGCCTGTTGCTGCATGCGTTTTCTATCCGTTGGTCTATCGAGAACGGGGTGTCCATCTATGATTTCGGGCATGGCGACGAACCCTATAAATACACCTACGGTGCCGTCGACGCCCCAGTGTTCAACGTCCGGATCTCTCGTGTGGTGCGGAACCGACAGGTCTTTGATCCAATTTGCCTTCCTGAAGCCCTGCGCCGTGCCTACACCAGTTTGGAAGAAGGGAAGACGGACCCTGCGATGCGTATTCTGCGACAGCTTCTCGGGAAGGGCTAGGCGCACATGATGGCTTGGCGCGTATCGCCTGCGACCAAAAGGTCCGGCACCTCACCGCGCGCGGCACCAATCGAGACTCCGCGGCCGTTCAGATCGGCGGCGAAAGCAGTGTCGAGGCCGTGACCTTGGCAGGGCGCCAGCATAAGCCCTCGCCGCAGGCAGTGAAAAGATAAAAGGGGCTCTTAAAGGACGCTAACCGTTGTATGGTCTACGACCACTGTCCGTTCACTTTGTCCAGTCTATGCTTGGCTCAAGATCGCCTTCAAACGATCTCTGTCCAACGCCCGGCACACCCGGCCTTTAGGTTTGACCGTCTCCACCTTCACCCGCCACCAATGCGTTGACCACAGCTTCTTCGATGGATTGTACGGCGTGATCCGCTCCCCAACGTTGAACCGCCCGAAGGCAGAGTTTTCCGGGGATCAGATCACAGCGGCAGAAACATGCAGTGACCATGACATAGACCATGCCCAGAACCACAGCGGCGGGGGTGTACAGGATTTCCAACGGCTCCGAGATCGCACCGACGCCAAGCGGTACTGTGTTCAGTATCCCCGAAGGTTTCAAAATCAACAGCCAGGAATAAAGCCGAACGAACAGGCTGGAAACAACGGCAGCGTTATCAGGAATATGAATACAAGGCACCAGCGTTCGGACAGACGGCTGACCCAAAAGGCCACCGGATAGCACAGGATCAGGGTCAGAACACGGTCATCGCGGCAAAGGCAAGGGACCGGAACAGGTTTTGCAGGTAGACCGGCTCGAAGATCTCCATCATCCCGTCTGCCCAGCCAAAAAACCCGCCGCCTGTCAATCATGCGAGGGTCGGTGCGGATCTTGTCACCGCATGACGGCGGCTTGGT
>JANNNF010000481.1:0-29679 GCA_031398405.1 Rhodobacterales bacterium
GACAGCAGGGTCTTGGACGCAAGAGCCGTGCAGGCCCGCAGCACGAAAAGCCCGACAATCCCCAACCCAACGGCAGTCAGGGCTGCCTGGCCCCCCGCCGCAAACACCTGATCGAACAGCGGTTTCAGCAGGTAAGACAAAGCCCCCAAAGTGCTGCCTTCGATCACCATCAGCAAGAGGGCAAGGCTTAGCCGGGCGCGGGTGGACGACAGATAGCTCCGCCAGAACCATAACGCCAAGGGGCGCGATCCGCCGTCAGAATTGGGAAGGATCGGGGCTTGTGTCACGACAGGTCTTGCGTCCCAAAGGGCGCGCATCGCCCGGGGTTGGCATAACGTGAAAGCCCCCGGCCTGGCAAGGACGGCAGTCGCATGGTGTTGGCTGGTCAGGCAGGGGCGCGGTTGACCTCTGCCCCGTCCAGGCGTAGCCATGGCCCGTCAATTCCCGGAGCGTCCCCATGAGCCTTGCCAACGGTCGTCAGTATCTTGCCATTCCCGGCCCCTCTACTATGCCCGATCGGGTGTTGGCGGCGATGCACAAGGCGGCACCCAACATCTATGACGGTGCCTTGCTTGCAATGGTCGAAACGCTTTGGCCGGATCTGCGCCGCGTGGCTGCGACGTCGCAGAATGTCGCGCTATATATCGGCAATGGCCATGCGGCGTGGGAGGCGGCGAACGCCAACATGTTCTCGCGTGGTGACCGGGCTTTGGTGCTGGCCTGCGGCAATTTCGGCCATGGCTGGGCGCGGTCGGCCACCGCCGTGGGTGTGCAGGTTGACGTGCTGGATTTCGGGCTGCAGAGCCCGGTCGATCTGAACCGCTTTGAGGCCGCCTTGCGCGCCGACACCCACCACACCATCAAGGCCGTGCTGACCACGCATGTCGATACCGCAAGTTCAGTGCGCAATGACGTGGCCGCCCTGCGCCGGGTGATGGATACGGTCGGGCACCCGGCCTTGCTGGCGATTGATTGTATCGCGTCGCTTGGCTGCGATGAATACCGCATGGATGACTGGGGCGTTGATATTACCGTGGCTGCGAGCCAAAAGGGCCTGATGACGCCGCCGGGCCTTGGTTTTGTGTGGTTTTCCGAAAAGGCCCGCGCAGCCTGTGCCAACAGTGATCTGCGGACCCCCTATTGGAATTGGACACCCCGGGCGGACGCGACTGAATTCTGGCAGCTTTGGTGCGGCACTGCCCCCACGCACCACCTGTTCGGCTTGCGTGAAGCGCTGACCATGATCCTTGACGAGGAAGGGTTGGAGGCTGTCTGGGCCCGCCACGAAGTGCTGGCAGGGGCTGTCTGGGCTGCGATCGACGCTTGGGGGTTGGGGAATGATGCCATCGCCATGAATATCGCCACCGAAGCTCACCGGGGCCGGTCCGTGACAGCGGCACGCTTTGGGGCACCGGATGGGGCCTTGCTGCGGCAATGGACGGAACACAAGGCCGGGGTGACCCTTGGGCTGGGCTTGGGCATGTCCACCCCGGACGATTCACAAGGGCTGGGGTTTTTGCGGGTGGCGCATATGGGACATGTCAATGCGCATATGACACTTGGGGCTTTAGCGGTAATGCAGGCGGGTATGGTCGCGCTGAACATTCCGCACGGGGGCGGGGCTTTGGATGCGGCGGCGCGGGTCGTGGGGTTGGGCGCGCGGTGAACGGACGGCTTTTGGGCTAAAGCCCCGGGGCCAGCCCCGGACCCCGGGATATTTGGGCCAAAATGAAAGTATCAGGGGGCAGCTTGGGGCTTGCGTCCCCTCGCAAGTGCCTGTTCACGCAGGGCGATGTAGCTGGCCGAAGCGATCAGGATTGACACGCCAAGCACTGTCCAGCCGTCGGGCAAATCGCCAAAAAACCACCAGCCGAGCAGGGTCGCCATCACGATTTCCGTATAGGCGAGTGGTGCCAGCAAGGATGCCTCGGCATGATCATAGGCCATCACGATGAACAGATGGCCAAGGGTGGCGATAAGTCCCAGGGCTGCAAACAACACCCAAGTGGCCGCATCGGGCGTTTGCCAGAACAGTGGCAAGGCCAGCGTCAGCAGCCCCGCGCCCATCAGGTTGGTGTGATAGGTGGTGACCATCGCCGGGGCCTGGCCCGATATCCGCCGCGTCATCAGGAAGTAAAGCGCAAGGCTGACCCCCGCAGCAAAGGCAAAACCCACGCCGGGGTTCAGGCTGGCAAAGCCGGGTCGGATGATGATCAGCATGCCCACAAACCCCACCACAACTGCTGCCCACCGGCGCGGGCCAACATGTTCCCCCAAGATCAGCGGCGACAGCGTGGTCAGCACCAAGGGCTGCACGAAGAAGATTGCCAGAGCATCGGCAATCGGCATGTAGGACAGCGAGAGAAAGAACAGCCCCGTGGCGCATAGCAGAAAAGCAGCTCGGGCGGTGTGATAGGCGGGGCGGTCGGGCCACAAGGCACGTCGGCCTCCTTGCTGCAGCGCCAGCGGCAAGGTCAGGACGGTGCCAAACGCCACCCGCGCCCAGACGATCAGCAGAATGGGCACACCGGTCTGGCCCAGATGCTTGGCGATCACGTCAATGAACGGCAGAACGGCCATGGCCAGACACATCAGGCCGATGCCGGCGAGGGGCTTTGGGGCGGATGCCATGATCAGAACGCGTTGAAAAACACGAACAGGGCCGATTTGACCACTGCATAGGCCATCCCCAAGGCAAAGATGATCGCGGCAACGGCGGTCAGGGTGCCGAGCATGATCCAGACGCCATCCCGTTCCAGCACCCCAAGACTGATGATGCACAGCGCAAAGGCCGGGGCCATGTTGGCAAATGGTATGGGCAGCGCCAGCAACATCGACAAAAGCAGGCACAACCCACCGATCACCCGCTGAACGGCGGGGTGCCCGAACGGCAGCATCCGGGCGCGCAGCAACCGTTCCGCCCGTTGCAACCAAGGCCCAGCATGGCCGACAAGCGTGGCAAAGCTTTCGCGCGTCATTGACCGACGGGCGATGAAATCGGGCAGCCATGGGCTTTGCCCAAGCATCATCTGCGCCGACAGAAAGAGCAGCGGCAACCCAAGGATACCCGAGGTGCCGGGCGGGGTTGGCAGCATGTTGGGAAAGGCAAACACCAGCAGCAAAGCCCCAAAGGCCCGCGACTCCATCGCGCGCAAAAGATCACCGACCGAGATACGATCCCGGCTGTCATCATTCGCAATCGCGTCAAGGATCTGCGATAGTTTCGGCGGGCGGCGCGGGTCGGCTGTGGGGTCGGACGACAGCGGTGGCAGGGCAGGCGGGGTCATCGCAGGGCGGGTCCGATCAGATACAGGCGTATATTGCCCCAGATGTGGCGCTATTGCCCGTGACGAGCAAGCCAATCTTTCATGAAAGCGATTTCTGCCTCTTGGGCGGCGATCACGCTTTCGGCAAATTTGCGTACTTCGGGGTCTTTGCCGTATTCAACTACGATGCGCGCATTATCCCCAGCACCCTGATGGTGTGGGATCATGCTTGCGATGAAATCCACATTTGCTTCACCGGTATAGGGCTGCATCATCCCCTTCATCATGCCGGCCATAACCGCCCCATATTCCATTGGCGCAGGTGTTGCGTCGGCCGTCCCGTGGGTCGAATGGTCCACGGTCTGATCCGTTGTCTGTGCTGCCAAAGTTGTGGCGGAAAGGATAATTCAGGCTCCGTGCGGGCAGGCGGGCGGGCAGACGGGCGGCCAGACGGGTCATGTCGGTTATCTCCATTCGATCGTTGGGTTCACAGTGCGGGCTTCCCGTGACAGGAGGGCAAGTCACGTCCTGGTGATGTCGGCTCGCCCCTTGCCATTTTTGCGCCAAATGCCTGATTGTCGGGCGCTGGCGATCAAAGCAGCGTCACTGTGCGTGTTTGGGCCCTTCACCCCGGCGCGAAGGCAGCGTAATGTTGTCTTATTGTGACATAACCCTTTGGGTGAAATCCATCATGGCTGCTATTCAAAATCTGCGCGACCATAACAAGCGACCCGTTGTTGGCATCATCGGGAACATGACGATGCTGAACGAAACCTATGCAGTTCACGCCAGCGGCACGATGATATCCGAGGCTGTGGCCGAGGTTGCAGGCTGTCTGCCGCTGATCATCCCGTCTGATCCGCGTTTTGTGAGCGTAGATGAGCTGTTGGCTCTGTGTGATGGCTTTGTGCTGACAGGAGGTCGGCCCAACGTGCATCCGTCGGAATACGGCGAGGATGAAACCCCTGCTCATGGTGATTTCGACCGCTGCCGCGATGCGATTACCCTGCCGCTGGTGCGAGCCTGTGTTGAACGGGGCCAGCCCTTTCTGGGCATCTGCCGTGGGTTCCAAGAGGTGAACGTGGCGATGGGCGGAACCCTTTACCCAGAGATTCGCGATCTGCCAGGGCGCATGAACCATCGGATGCCGCCCGATGGCAGCCTTGAGGAAAAATTCGCCCTGCGCCATCCGGTCAAGTTTTCCCCGGGTGGCCCTTTTGCCCGCCTGATGGGCGCGGATGAGGTAATGACCAACACCCTGCACGGCCAGGGTATTGCCCGCGCAGGTTGCCGCATCGTGATTGACGGCGAAGCCCCGGACGGCACTCCAGAGGCGATTTTCGTCAAGGATGCCGTTGGATTTACCCTGTCGGTGCAATGGCATCCGGAATGGAACGCAAGCGGCGACCCGGTATCGCGCCCGCTGTTCGAGGCGTTCGGGGCGGCGGTGGCCAACTGGGCCGGGCGCGGGGCCCTGCGCAAATCGGCGTGAGCCGGGCCGCAATCACAGCTTGAGCCTCTGGTGCGGCTTGGTAAGGTCGCGGCAACCCCGGAGGCTTGCATGAAACGATCCCGAATCAACGATATCATGGCCGAGGCGGACGCGATGATCCGCCACTATGGCTTTGCGCTGCCGCCCTTTGCCTATTGGTCGCCGGACCAGTTCAAGGCCCGCACAGATGCGCGTCGGATTGTGCAGTCGCGCATGGGGTGGGATATCACCGATTACGGGCAGGGGCGGTATGACAGTCTGGGCCTGTTCCTGTTCACCCTGCGCAACGGGTCGCTGGCTGATCTGCAACGGGGCGGGGGCATGTGCTATGCCGAGAAGCTGTTGATATCCAAGCAAGATCAGCTATCCCCCATGCACACTCATGTCATCAAAGCTGAGGATATCATCAACCGGGGCGGGGCCACGCTGGTGGTGCAGCTGTACGGGTCGGACGATACCGGGGCCTTTGCGCTGGATAAAGGCGTTGTGGTGCGTTGTGACGGGATCGAGCGCGCCTTTGCCCCGGGTGAAAAGCTGCGGCTGGCCCCCGGGGAAAGTGTCACCCTGATGCCGGGCGACTGGCACGCCTTCTGGGGCGATGGCGGCGATGTGTTGATTGGCGAGGTCAGCACCGTGAACGATGACGTCACCGACAACGTGTTCCGCGAACCCATTGGCCGTTTTGCCGAGATTGACGAGGATGTGGCCCCGACCCACCTGCTGGTCAGCGATTACGACAAGTGGTTGCCGGTCTGAGGATTGTGGGGCTGATCCGCGCCCAGTTTCATCTGCGCCAGAAACGCGCGCAGCATCTGTACCCGGCGCGGGCGAAAGCTTGCGTCTGTCAGGCGCACGTCTGACATCTGATTCAAATGAAAGCGACGATAGTCCTGGCGGAGGGTGCAAAACGCCAGACACATCAGGCTGCGGTCCAGAAAAATCACCGCCAAGGGCCAGATCTGCCGCCGCGTGACGTGTCCTGCGCGGTCGGCATAGCCGATATCCAAAGCACGTTCGTCCCACGCAGCCTCGCGCACCAGCGCCAGATGCGCAGGCGCGGGCGGGCGGCGTTCATAGCGGTATACCTGATGGGTGGCGTGGATGGCCTGACGCTGCACCCGTTCGGGCAGGGTGGCGGTGATTTTGGCCAAGGCGGCGTCAGCGGCGCGCGCAAGGGCCGCGTCCCCCGCCAGCCGCACCTCGGCCAGACCCAGCACCAGTGCCTCCACTTCCAGCCGGGTGAACATCTGTGGCGGCAGGGCGGGGTCTTCGGTCAAGGTATAGCCAAACCCCGCCGCCCCGTCGATCAAGGCACCGCCGGCGCGCAATGTCGCAATATCGCGGTAAAGTGTGCGGGGGCTGACTTCGGTTTCCTCTGCCAATCGGGCGGCCGTTACGGGCGCGGGCAGGCGGCGCAGGGCATCCAGCAAGCGAAACAGGCGGTCTGGGCGGGGCATAATCCTCCTGACGGTAACTGTCAGCAGAGGCAGTTTATACAGGCTTCATCGCAACACGAAAGGAATTTGCAAATGCTGACCCTGTATCATGCCCCGAACAGCCGCTCCTCTGCCATTGTCACCCTTATCGACGAGATGGGGATTGCCGATTGGGTCGATATCCGCACCGTCACCATCATGCGCCAGGACGGCAGCGGGGCCGCTGACCCCGCCAACCCGCACCCCGAAGGCAAGGTGCCCGCCTTACTGCATGACGGCGTGCTTATCACCGAACGGGGGGCGATCATCCTGCATCTGTGTGCGCTGTTCCCGGACACCGGCCTGTCGCCCACACTTGGCACGCCGGACTGGGGGCGGTTCGCAAGCTGGCTGGTGTGGTATCAGGGCGTGCTGGAACCTGTGCTGGTTCACAAGGCCGCGGGGTTGGATCATCCGTGGCTCGCCGCGACCTTCCGCGGGCCGCAAGAGGCAACGGCACGTTTGCATCAAGCTTTGGCACAAGGGCCGTGGTTGATGGGCGATGCCTATTCTGCCGCTGATCTGCTGGTCCATTCGCCCTATGCGTGGTTCGAGGACATGACACCGGACGATCCGCTGATTGAGGATTGGCTGGCGCGCTGCATGGCGCGGCCTGCACGGGCGCGCACATTGGCCGCATAAACAATCAGGGCCGCCCCGGTTGGGGCGGCCCTTGATCATTCCAAGCCAAGACCATCACGGCTGTGGGCAAACACCGTTCACCAAGGCCACCGTGCAGGACGCCGCAGGGGCTGCGGTTGGTGCGGCGGGAGCAGGCGTTGCAGCCACAGGGGCGGCAACGACTGGAGCCGCATTGGCTGGCGTAGGAGTGCTTTGTGTAAAGCTGGGTTGTGCCAAGGTTTGCAGCTTGGGCACCGCGACAGGGGCCGTCAAAGGTGCGGTCACAATCGCATTGCCAGCAGGCTTGGGCGTGGATTTTGGCTTTACCTTTGCCTTTGCCTTCGGCGCTGGCGGCGGCAGGGTCAACCCCTTGGGTATCTCTCCGCTTGCAGTCAGCACGATCACCTTTTCACCGCCCTGCACGCGGGAATACAGATCCATCACGTCCTGATTTATCATCCGGATGCACCCGGACGACGCATTGCGCCCGATCGACTGCCATTCCGGCGTGCCGTGGATGCGGTAGCCATAATCCACCCCGTTCGAGGTCAGATAGATCGCACGTGCGCCAAGCGGGTTGGTCGGGCCGCCGGGCTGACCTTTTTCCCATTTGGCCAATTCCGGTTTGCGGTCGATCATTTCCTTGGGCGGGGTCCAGGTTGGCCACGGCTTTTTCTCGGTCACCACAGCTTCGCCCGACCATTGAAAGCCGTCTTTGCCCACCGCGATGCCGTAGCGGATCGCCTTGTTGTTGCCGGTGATGTAATGCAGCACCCGTTGCCCGGGGTTGATGATGATGGTGCCCGCAGGTTCATTTGACGCGAAGTTCACGACCTGGCGGCGATATGCCTCGGGGATCTGGTCGACCGGCAGGGCAGGGATTGCGATGCCAGCATCCATAGTGGCGGCATAGGCCACATCGGATGCGGCCACCACAGGCGGCGGTGCCGGGATCAGCCCCGCTTTGACCAATCCGGGATCGGGCACACAGGCAGAAGCCCCGGCCATCAACAGCAAGGCTGTCAAACATTTCAGGCCAACACGCGACATTCCTACAATCCTTATCTGTCAGGCACAATTTACTGGCACAACCATGCCGGAGAATCATTTTGCACGCTAAAGGACCGTCTCGCCCGCGTCAAAGCGCGACGGCGTGAATCAGCCAGTTACAGAGTGGTCCGCACCGCCCAAAGTTCGGGAAACAACTGCACATCCAGCATCCGGCGCAGATACTGCACCCCCGACGTGCCACCCGTTCCGCGCTTGAAGCCGATCACTCGTTCGACCGTGGTGACGTGATTAAAGCGCCATCTTCGAAAGTAATCCTCAAAATCCACCAGTTTCTCGGCCAATTCATAGGCTTCCCAATGCGCGCCGGGGTCTGAATAGACCGTATGCCACACGGCCTGAACCCCATCATGCGCAATCCAAGGGGTGGCCAGATCGCGGCTGATCACGTCTGCGGGAACGGGCAGGCCAATGCGGGCCAGATGGCGCAATGCCTCGTCATACAGGCTGGGGCGGGCGAGTTCGGCCTGCAAAAGTGCGGTCAGGTCGGGGCGGTGTGCATGGGGCCGCAGCATTGCCAGATTGCGGTTGCCGACAGCATATTCGATCAGCCGGTACTGCCAGGACTGAAACCCCGATGACTGACCCAACCCATCACGAAAGGTGGTGTAATCAGCAGGGGTCATGGTGCGCAGCACATCCCACGCGTTGTTCAACTGCTCGAATATACGCGAGATGCGCGACAGCATCTTGAACGCCTCTCGCACAGACCCTGCGGCAATGCTGCGGCGAGCGGCGTCGAGTTCGTGCAGGGCAAGCCGCATCCACAGCTCGGATGTCTGGTGCTGAATGATGAACAGCATTTCATCATGCGCGCCGGTCAGCAGATGCTGGGCGTCCAGGATCTGGTCGATGCGCAGATAATCACCGTAAGACATACGGCCGTCAAAGGCGGTTTCCGCACCATCGTCGGCGGGATTGTAGGGGCAGGTGGTCATGGTCTTTCTCCGATAACTACAAGGGTCAGGGAAAGATCGGGCCTTTGCAACTAAGAACGGAAAAAGCCCCGAGGCTCCGCCAGAGGCAGATCCAGGCGGCAGGGCGGCAAAGGGACAGATGGGGGGTCATGGGGCCGTCCACGCCATGGCAAAGCGTTCAAAGATCTGGCCATTGTGGGGGTGGTCTTGTGCCTCGACCACCTGCCAGCCGCGCCGCGTAAAGAACGGGCGGGCGAGGTGGCTTGCGTGGGTGGTCAGCCGTTGCAGCCCTGCGGCTGGGGGCATCAGCGCCTGATACAGCGCGCCCGCAACCCCCGTGCCCATCACCCGTGGCAGCACGAAGGCCATGTCCAGATGACCTGTGTGGGTCATCGACATGAAGCCAGTCAGACCTTCAGTATCCTCGGCCACAAAGCACCACTGGGTCAGCAGTCTGTCGGATGTGGTTGGTGGCGTGGGGCTGGGAGCCCAAGCTTCGCGTTGTGCTTGGGTGTAATGGGCGGCAGTGCCAACGCGGACTGCGTGGTAGAACACCGCCTGACACGCAGCGCGGTCTTGGGCAGTGTAGGGGCGGATGTTCGCTATCATATCTTGCGGCGCGTTCTTGGCTGGCAGCGCAGCCTGTGGCGGGGATCTTTGGGCACACAGGACGGGGCCTTCGTCAGTCAGCGGCATAGGCATCCACTTCGACCAGCCACGCGGGGTTGGCCAAACCCGCAACGATCAGCAAAGTGGCGGCAGGGGCCGGGCCGTCACCCACCCAGACATCACGACGCTGGCGGTAGCTTGCGACAGCGTCGGGCGCAGCAGATACCAGATAGACCACCAGCTTGATCAGGTTGGCCCGGGTCATTCCAGCCGCCGCAAGACCAGTGGCCACATTGGCAAAGGCCGCGTCAAGCTGGGCCTCCAGCCCTTCGGCAATGCGGCCATCCGGTGCGGCACCAACTTGACCCGACAGGTGCAGATGTCGCGTGGCCCCGGTGGACAGCGCGGCATGGCTAAAGCGCGAGGACGGGGGGGCGATGCCGTCAGGGTTCCAGCAACGGATCGATGCCATGTCATGTCACCTTTGCGCGAATTTTATACTCGGGGCGGTCCCATAGATCATGTGCCATCACCTCGGCAATGATGGCAATGGCGCGTGACACGTCTGCATGGTCGATGAACAGCGGCGTAAAACCAAAGCGCAGCGTATCTGGTGCGCGGAAATCGCCGATCACCCCGCGCGCAATCAACGCCTGCATCATTGCATAGCCTTCAGGGTGGCGAAAGCTGACCTGACTTCCACGCATTGCCGGATCGCGCGGGGTGGCGAGGGTCAGGTCGGGGCAGGTGGCCTCGACCCCCGCGATGAACTGGTCAGTCAGCGCCAGTGACGCCGTACGAAGGCTTGCCATATCCACTGTGTCCCAGATATCCAGCGATGCCTCAAGTGCTGCCATTTGCAGGATTGGTGGAGTGCCCACCCGCATCCGTTCCGCGCCAGTGGCGGGACGGTAGCCCAGATCAAAGGCAAAGGGTGCATCATGACCTAACCAGCCCGAAAGAGCAGGGCGGGCGGCATTTGCATGGCGTGGAGCCACATAGATGAAGGCAGGCCCGCCGGGGCCGGAGTTGAGGTATTTATAGGTGCAGCCTGCAGCAAAATCGACGTGGCACTCGGCCAACTCCACCGGCAGCGCGCCTGCGGAATGGGCAAGGTCCCAGACCGCCAGCGCACCACAGGCATGGGCGCGGGCGGTGATCGCGGCCATGTCATGCTTGCGGCCTGTGCGGTAATCCACTTCGGTGATCAGGGTCACGGCGACAGTGTCGTCAATTGCGTCCAGCACATCTTCGGGGGCGACAGTGCGCAGAGTGTACCCTTGGCCAAGGGTGCGACACAGTCCATCGGCCATATACAGATCGGACGGAAAATTGCCGGTATCGGACAGGATCACCCGCCGGGTCGGGTTCATCTCCAGCGCCGAGGCCAACGCCTGATAGATCTTGATCGACAGAGTGTCGCCCATCACTACATGGCCAGCCTCCGCCCCGATCAGCCGCGCGATCCGGTCGCCGACCGACAACGGCTTGTCATTCCACCCGGCTTTGTTCCAGCCGGTGATCAGCATCTGGCCCCATTCGGCCTCGATCGTTTTGGCGACCCGGGCAGCGGTGGCCCGGGGCAAGGGGCCAAGCGAATTGCCATCCAGATAGATCACCCCTTCGGGCAAGATGAACTGACCTTTGGTCGCGGCAAAATCGGTGGTCATGGCTGGACCTTTCAGGGTGTAGAGCGTGGGGAATTGCGCAGGAATACGATACGCAGGATAAATTTCAAGCTTAAAATGAATGGACGCGCGCCTGATGCACTTATGGAGGGCTTGCCATTTCGAAAGTCTCTGCCCAAAACGAAGTATTGAAAGATTATTGCGCGATGATATGTCCGGCAGACAATGAGACTGCGCTGCACGGCATCCAAGGCACTACAGGGGGGAATTCGGGTGAAAATCGGGGCACTTACAGAGATTTTCGCAGGCGAGAACCGGGTGGCGATGACCCCGGATTCGGCCCTGCAATTGATCAAGTTGGGGCATAGCACCTGCATCCAATCCGGGGCGGGCGCGCGCGCTGGGCTGTCGGACGCGCTTTATGCCGCAGCAGGAGTCGAAGTTCTGCCCGATGCCGCGACGGTGATGGCGGCGGCAGATGTGATCGTCAAAGTGCGCGGGCCCGAGATGGCCGAGGCAAAATCCCTGCGCGACGGCCAGACGCTGATCAGCTTTTTCTGGCCCGCGCAGAACCCCGAATTGCTGGAAATCGCCCGCGAGCGTGGTGCCACCGTCATTGCGATGGATATGGTGCCGCGTATCAGCCGCGCGCAAAAGATGGATGCTTTGTCGTCCATGGCCAATATCGCCGGCTACCGCGCAGTTATCGAGGCTGGCAACAACTTTGGCCGATTCTTTACGGGGCAGGTGACGGCTGCAGGCAAGGTGCCCCCCGCCAAGGTGCTGATTGTCGGGGCCGGCGTTGCGGGTCTGGCCGCAATCGGCACCGCCACGTCGCTTGGCGCGATCGTGTATGCGTTCGACGTGCGCCCTGAAGTGGCCGAGCAGATCGAATCGATGGGCGCGCAGTTTGTGTATCTGGAGTTTGACGCCAGCGAGTTGCCGGATGGTGCTGCGACGGGTGGCTATGCGGCCCCGTCCAGCCCGGCCTTCGCAGCCAAGCAACTGGCGAAATTCCGCGAACTCGCCCCCGATATGGATATCGTGATCACCACCGCCCTTATCCCCGGTCGGCCCGCGCCCAAGCTGTGGACCGCCGATATGGTCGCCATGATGAAACCGGGGTCAGTGATCGTGGACCTAGCCGCCGAGCGTGGCGGGAATTGTGATCTGACGGTGATGGACCAGAAGATCGTAAGCGACAATGGCGTCACGGTTGTGGGCTACACCGATTTCCCCAGCCGGATGGCCGCACAGGCATCAACGCTTTATTCCAACAATATCCGTCACATGCTGACCGATCTTACACCAAAGAAAGATGGAGTGATCTTCCAGAATATGGAGGATGACGTTATCCGGGGTGCGACCGTTGCCCATGCGGGGGCTGTGACCTACCCGCCACCGCCCCCCAAAATCGCGGCGATTGCGGTGCAAAAGCCGAAGGAAAAGGTCAAGGAACTGACGCCTGTTGAAAAACGCCAAGCCGAAGTGGCCGCTTTCAAAGCCCAGACCCGCAATCAGGTGGGCATGCTGGTGATTGGCGGCGGGTTGATCTTGCTTGCCGGACTTTATGCGCCTGCCAGCTTCATGTCGCACTTCATCGTGTTTGTGCTGTCGGTTTACGTTGGCGTTCAGGTGATCTGGAACGTCTCGCACAGCTTGCACACGCCCCTGATGGCAATCACCAACGCCATCTCATCCATCATCATTCTGGGTGCACTGATGCAGATCGGGTCAGGAAACTGGTTGGTTGTGGTGCTTGGTGCTGCATCAGTGTTCATGGCGGGGATAAACATTTTCGGTGGCTTCATGGTCACTCGGCGCATGCTTGCCATGTTCCAGAAGTCGTAAGGGAGCGGGCATATGGAATATGGATTCACCACGGCGGCCTATGTTGTCGCAGCCGTTCTTTTCATCCAGTCACTTGGCGGGCTGTCGGGCCAGGAAAGCGCCAAACGTGCGGTCTGGTACGGCATCGTCGGCATGGCGCTTGCGGTTGCGGCCACATTGTACGGGCCGGGTTCCAGCAACTGGCTGATTTCGCTTGTGATGATCGCGGCAGGTGGCGCGATTGGCTGGGTGGTCGCACAGCGCGTGCAGATGACCGAGATGCCACAACTGGTGGCGGCGATGCACAGTCTCGTTGGCCTTGCAGCCGTGTTCATCGGCTTTAACACCCATATCGAGATGGTCCGCGTGGCGGGCCTCGATGAGGCTGCGCGGTCCGCTTTGACAGGTTTTGCCGCAGTGATCGCACACAAAACCGGGGTCGAAGTGTCAATCCTGCGGGTTGAAACCTTCCTTGGCGTGTTCATCGGGGCTGTGACCTTTACCGGGTCGGTGATTGCCTTTGGCAAGCTGGCAGGCAAGGTCGATGGCAAGGCCAAGAAACTGCCGGGCGGCCATCTGCTCAACGCAACGGCCGCGCTGGTGTCAATGGTCCTGCTGGTGGTCTATCTGCAGACCGGGTCAACAGCGGCCTTGCTGGGCATGACGGTGGCGGCGCTGTTCATCGGGTATCACCTGATCATGGGCATCGGCGGCGCGGATATGCCGGTGGTGGTGTCGATGCTGAACAGCTATTCGGGTTGGGCGGCGGCGGCGATTGGTTTTTCGCTGTCGAATGACCTTTTGATCGTCGTGGGGGCGCTGGTCGGCTCGTCTGGTGCGATCCTGTCGTATATCATGTGCAAGGCGATGAACCGCTCGTTCGTCTCGGTTATTCTTGGCGGCTTTGGTGGCACCACGGGTCCCGCGATGGAAATTAGCGGCGAACAGGTGGCGATTGATACCGAAGGGGTGGCAGCCGCGCTGAACGACGCTGACAGCATCATCATCATTCCGGGCTATGGCATGGCCGTGGCGCAGGCGCAGCAATCGGTCAGCGAGTTGACGCGCAAACTGCGTGCCAAGGGCAAGACGGTGCGCTTTGCCATTCACCCCGTGGCAGGGCGCTTGCCAGGCCATATGAACGTGCTGTTGGCCGAGGCAAAGGTTCCCTATGACATCGTGCTGGAGATGGACGAGATCAACGAGGACTTCCCGACCACCGATGTGGCCATCGTCATCGGGTCGAATGACATCGTGAATCCGGCAGCGCAGGAAGACCCGAACAGCCCGATTGCTGGCATGCCGGTGCTGGAATGCTGGAAGGCCAAGCAGGTGTTCGTATCCAAGCGTGGGCAGGGGACAGGGTATTCAGGCATCGAAAACCCGCTGTTCTACAAGGAAAATACCCGGATGTTCTATGGCGATGCCAAGAAATCGCTGGATGCACTGCTGCCGTTGATCGAGTGATGAAACCAGGGATGGGCGGAATCGCCCATCCTACACACCAGTCAGAATGGGCCTGTTCTTTCCGCATCATACGCAAAGATTGAGACTGCCACATTTTGTCAATTATTACATAGGGATGGCAGTCAAATACACAGAGCACGAACCGAACAATTCATGAATGAATCAGATGGGTGTGCTACCTCCCGTGCTCGTGGCTCTTGTCATTGTGCCGCCGTGGTTTGTCTCGGCCTCCACTCAAGTCAGTGAGGCTGAAGCGCTTGCGGAGCAAAGTTCTTGGGGTGGTTAGCTGATCGCAATCGGCAAGGAGCAGGCCTCTGGTGGCGATTGTGGGGTTACGGGTTCGCCTTGCAGCCATGTTTAAAGCCGCTGTTGGAAAACGATGGCGAGGTCACCATGGGGGCCACGGCAGAGGCAATGGTGGTCTACCATTCCACTGGTGCCAGCACCAATGCCGCGGCAAAGGAGAAATACATTATGGGGTTCCCAAGGGCACGGGACGGCCATCTTGAAGTGTTGCTGGATCACTCCCCGCCGGCCTGCGTACCGGACCTTGCGGTGCCTCCGGTGGTGCTGCGCTTTGAAAACAGACCATCGGGCTCTGGTGCAGGACCAGGGCCTTTGCCATTTCGGCAACACATGATCGGCATACCGGCGTATGCCTGCAAATCTCTGGATACAGGCAGAATGGCTGCCCTATCTGAGGTATGCTGTCTAGGACACTGATATGCCCCCGATCCCCGACCACCCCCTGCGCTATGCCACCGTCAACGAACTGCACGCACGGCCTTTTCCGTCGTTGGAGGTGCCATGCCATGCGGTTTATGTGGCCATCAAGGAACCGGTCGATGCGGCCAGCCGCGACCGCGCAAAGGACAAGGCTCATTTGCTGGCATTGCTGGACCGCCACGCCTCGGCCCATCCGCAACCTTATGCTACCCATTTCTCGGGGCCGATTGGCCGGGCCGATCTGAAATGGGAAAGCCATACTGAGTTCGTCACGTACTCGGCTTTTATCAAGGGCTTGTCTGACCGTCCGTTTGACCCCGCCGAGGCCGAAGTTTTCCCCGAAGACTGGCTGGCTGAAGCCCCGGGCAAACGCTTGACCTCGGTGCTGATCCGGGTCGAATTCATGCCAGACAGCGATGACGAAATCATGGCCAAACTGGACGACTGGTTCGTGCCGGAAAGCCTTGCTGTCAGCCGGGTGGTTGACGGCGCAGCCGTGGTGGCGGGGGATTTCCGCATAGACCCCGCAGGCCACATGCGCTTTGCGGTGTTCGTGAAACGCGGCACAGGGGAGCGCCGGGTAGGGCGCATCGTGCAGCGTTTGTGCGAGGTGGAAACCTACCGCGCTATGTCGATGCTGGGGCTAATGCGGTCACGCGATCTGACCAGCCGCTTGAACGGGTTGGACCCCAAGCTGTCGGAACTGGTGTCTGGTCTGGACAGTGCCGAACCATCCCCGGAGGCTGCCCTGCACAATCTGCTGACCATTTCTGCCGAGTTGGAAAGTCTTGCCGTGCGGTTCTCGTTTCGCTTTGGGGCCACCGCTGCCTATGAAGCCATCGTCAACCAGCGGATCGAGGTTATGCGCGAGATCCGTATCAACGGTCGCCAAAGCTTTGGCGAGTTCATGATGCGCCGGTACGACCCCGCCATGCGCACTGTGAAATCCGCCGAAGCCCGCCTACGCGGCATGGCCGAACGCGCCACCCGTGCTGCCGAATTGTTGCGCACCCGGGTGGATGTCGAACGATCTGCACAAAACCAGAAGCTGCTGGAATCGATGGACAAACGCGCCGATTTGCAACTACGCCTACAACGCACGGTCGAAGGGTTGTCCACCGTCGCTATCAGCTACTATGCGGTCAGCCTCGCGGCGTATGCAGCTTACCCACTGACCGAACCGCTTGGCATATCAAAGGGTATGGCGACAGCAATCCTGACCCCGGTCGTGATCCTGATCGTCTGGCTAATGGTCCGCCGTATCCGCAACCATCTGGACTGATACGCTTTTACAGCGGCACAAGTTTCCTCGGGAGAGGGGGGTTGAAGGCCCCCCTTAAAACTATTCCGAGATTTTTTTTGGAAACGCCCCGCCTACCGCCCCCGGATGCGCGGGTCCAAGGCGTCGCGCAAACCGTCGCCGATGTAATTCACGCTCAGCACCGTCAGCGAAATCGCTATGCCTGGCCACATCACCCGCTCGGGGTAAAGTTGCATATATTCCACCCCGTCAAACAACAGCCGCCCCCAGGTCGGGAAATCAGGTGGGAAACCGAGACCAAGGAATGACAGCACCGATTCCGTTATGATCGCCCCAGCAATCCCTAACGTCGCGGCCACCATCACCGAGGATACGACGTTCGGCAGGATATGACGCCAGATAATCCGGCGATTTGGGGCCCCGATGGACCGCGCGGCCAGCACAAATTCACGTTCCTTGATCGCTAACACCTGACCCCGGACAATGCGCGCGGCGTGCATCCAGCTTGTCAGGCCAATGGCGAACACGATCAGCAGGAAGGTACCTGTCTCTGGCCCCAAAGCGGCGGCGAGCGTGTCGCGGAACAGCATCACCATGACCAGCAACAGGGGCAGCAAGGGCAGCGCCAGAAACAGATCGGTCAGCCGCATCAACGGGCCGTCAAGCCTGCGGAAATACCCGGCCAGCACTCCGACCAGCGATCCTATGACCATGGAAATCACCATCGCCACTGTCCCGACCGCCAGCGAAACCTTGCCGCCCGACATCATCCGCGCAAGCATATCGCGGCCCAACTGATCGGTGCCCAAGGGGAAATCCCACGACGGTGGCTTGTTACGGGTCTTGAACATCTGCACGGCATCTGGGTTCACGAATGCCGGGTCCACTGTCCATATGAACGGCCCGATCACCACGAAACCCACCAGAAGCACCAGCACAATCAACCCTGCCAGCGCGCCTTTATGGGTACGGAATTGGTCCCACACATCGCGTGCAAGGCTGCGGGGGGCTTTGATCTGCACGTCAGTCATAGCGGATCCTTGGGTCGAGGATGCCATACAGAATGTCGGCAATCAGATTGAACAGCACGATCAGTACGGCAAAAATGAACGTTAGGGTCTGCACCATCGGCAGGTCGCTGGCGTGAATGGCATTGATCAGCGCAGCACCGATGCCATTCACCTTGAACACCTGTTCGGTGATGATCGCCCCGCCAAATATCGAAGGCATCCCGAGTGCGATGATCGTGACCACCGGGATCAGCGAATTGCGCAACACATGCTTGAGAACCACTGTGGTTTCCCGCATGCCCTTGGCCCGGGCGGTGCGGACATAGTCCTGGCTCAGGTTTTCCAGCATCGACGACCGGGTATACCGGCTGATTTCCGCTGCGTTGAACAGGGCCAGCACGATAACGGGCAACGCCATCTGGTGCACCTGTTTCAGGAACGACGGCCAGTCCACCACCTGCAGCGTTGTGTCATAGATCGAGGGGAACCAGCCAAAGTGCACCGAAAAGATCACGATCAGCAGCACGCCGGTAAAAAAGGTGGGCACCGAATAGCCGACCATCGCGACGAAAGTGCCAAGCTGATCAAACCACGAATACTGCCTGTAGGCGGAATAGACCCCAATTGGCAGCGCCACCAGAATGGCGATCAGATAGGCTGACCCCACTACGGTCAGGGTTTGTGGCAACCGCTCGCCGATAACCGAAAACACCGGCGACCGGCTTTGCCAAGACAGGATGCGCTGCGCCCCGCCAGCCATATCGGTGCCGAACCATCCATCCAGCATATAGGCGGGTTCCACCCAGAAGAATTGTTTCAACCACAGGAAATAGCGCACAAACACCGGCTGATCTGCGCCCATGGCAGCGATCATCTTGGCGCGGGTTTCGGGGGGCACGGTCAACGGAATTTGCGACATCGGCGATCCGGGGGCAAGATCGACCAGCAGGAAGATCACCAAGGAAATCAGCAACAGCGTCGGGATCGCAACCAGCAGCCTGCGGAGGATATAGGTCAACATGCGTGGCCGCGCCTTTGGTCAAGGGTCTGCGAAAAGGGGTGGATGGGCGATGCCGCCCATCCGATTGAGGCCGGGCAGGGTGGGCGATCAGGCACCCACCATGCAGCTTTCTTACTTTACGCGGAACCAGTCAGCCACGTTCCACAGTTCCGAATCCCAGGCGTTGATCGCCACACCGCCGAGCGCGTTGGAATGTGCCGAAAGCGTACCACGGTGCACCAGCGGCACGATGGTCATGCTGTCTTTGGTGATCAGATCGTTCAGCTTTTTCGCAATCTCGCCGCGCTTGGCGATATCACGGGTTGCACTCAACTCCACGATCAGCGCGTCATAGGCCGGGTCGCAGAACCGGTTGATGTTCTCGCCCTGCCACTGTGATTCAGGCTTTGGTGCCTTCTCACAGGTGTAGTTTGCCAGATAGACTTCGGGGTCGGTGCCGTCAAAATTGTTGGCATACATTTCGACGTCCGCATAGAACTTCTGGAATGTGTCGGGCGAACCCGCATCGCCGCCGAAGAACACGCCGGGGTCGATGGCCTTCAACTCGGTCTCGACGCCAAGTTCGGTCCACCAGCTTTTGATCAGCGACTGGAAATCCTGCCGGATCGGGTTGACCGTACTTTGATATACCATCGACAATTTCTTGCCATCCTTGTCGCGGATGCCGTCACCGTCGCTGTCGGTCCAGCCTGCGGCCTCCAGCAGGGCTTTGGCCCCCTCCATGTCTTGCTTAATGCAGCCGGTGTTGTCGGAGGCGAACATCTCTGGGGCAGGCACCAGATTGCAGGTCGGCAGACCACCGGCACCATAGCCCACATCCACCAGAATCTGGCGGTCGATCGCCATCGACAACGCACGACGGATGTTCACATCCGACAGAACCGGGTGCGGATGTTTTGCGGTAGAGCGTTCGCCTTCGGGAAGATCAGCCGACGGATCGGTCAGGTTCATTTCCAGACGTTCGACCAGCGTACCGAACGCCACCACAAATTGGCCCTTGCCGACAGCCGTCATCGAGGCCTGAACATCGGGCGCGATCTGGGTGTTCCAGGCATAGTCAAACTCGCCGGTTTCCATTACCGCGCGGGCAGATCCGACTGCATCGCCGCCACCCTTGATCATCGCGGTGGCAAAGGCGGGCTTGGAGGGGTCGCGGTAGTTGGGGTTTGCTTCCATCGTTACGGTGTCATTCACCGTAAAGCCCGTTACTTTGAACGGACCGGTGCCGATCGGGCCAAAGTTCTGGTCAGTGCAGGTGGGCGCTGCGGCACCAAGGCATTTCTCGAACTGCGCCTTTTGCAGAATAGGCGACTGGCTGCCGACGAAAGCGTTGAACGGGTTTGGCTTGGGCGCTGTGAAGGTGATTTTTACGGTGTTGTCATCCACAGCTTCGATCGAGGCGATGCCGTCATATTTTGACGACTGCGCGCAGCCGCCCGCCGGGTCCATGCAGTACTGGCCGGTGAAGACCACATCGGCTGCGGTAAACGGCGTGCCGTCGTTCCACAAAAGGCCGGGGATCAGTTTCCAGGTGATCGTGGTCAAATCTTCGGAGATGCCGCCGTTTTCAACGGTCGGAACCTCCGTCACCAGTTTCGGGATCACGGCACCAGTGGTGTCAAATCCTGCCAATGGCTCGATGATCATCGAGGCCGCATAAATGTCTTTGGTCCCGCCTGAAAGATAAGGGTTCAGGATGGATACGGCCTGCGGGAAGGTCAGGTTAACCTGTCCATCAGTGCCACGCTCGGCAAAAGCGGCAGGCGCAAACGCCACCGCACACGCCGCGCCCAGAAGGGCGGTTGTCAGTTTCATGGGAACACTCCTTGTTGATTATGCTCTGTGGCCTCGGGTGCGCCGGTTGATCCGGCGGCTATATTGTCGGCGAAAAGGTGGCAGGCGACAAAACGGCCCGGCTTCACCTCGGTCAACTGGGGTTTCTCACTCCGGCAGCGGTCAAACACCTCTGGGCAGCGCGTGCAAAAATTGCAGCCTTTTGGCGGGTTCGCGGGTGACGGCACATCGCCTTGCAGAATGATCCGCTTGCGCCCCGAATGAAGGTTTGGATCCGGTTCAGGCACGGCAGACAGCAGGGCGCGTGCGTATGGGTGCAGCGGGTCGGCATAGAGCGCTTCGCGCGGGGAAAGTTCGGCGATCCGGCCCAGATACATCACGCAAACCCGGTCGGCGATGTGGCGCACCATCGACAGATCGTGGCTGATGAACAGATAGGTCAGGCCAAACTTGGCCTGCAAATCTTCAAGAAGGTTCACCACCTGCGCCTGGATCGACACATCCAGTGCGGCAATGGGTTCGTCACAGACGATGAACTTGGGGTTCAGGGCCAAGGCCCGCGCAATGCCAATGCGCTGACGTTGACCGCCAGAAAACTCATGCGGAAATCGGCTGGAAAAGCGCCGGTTCAACCCGACCGCATCCATCAATTCATGCACCCGCTCCAGCCGGTCGGTGGCCGACAGTGTGGTATGTTCGACCAGTGGCTCGCCGATGATATCGGCAAGGCTCATGCGCGGGTTCAGGCTGGCTTGCGGGTCTTGGAACACCATCTGCATCGTCGGGCGCTTTTTGCGCAGCGCCTCGGGGGCCAGCTTGGCGATATCCTCACCATCAATCACCACCGACCCCGCGGTCAATTCATACAGCCGCAACAACGCACGGCCCACGGTGGATTTCCCGCAGCCAGATTCACCCACCAAGCCCAGAGTTTCCCCCGCCATGATATCAAAGCTGACGCCATCCACCGCCTTCACATCGCCAGTATGGCGGCGTAACAGACCGGAATAAATGGGAAAATACATCTTTAGGTCGCGCACCTGCACCAAAGGGGCGGGGGAGGCATCAAGCATAGGTCAACTCTCCCAATGTAGGTGACCAATGGCAGGCAACATCATGCCCAAACCCAACAGGCCGCGTATCCAACGATCGACGTTCGGGGTTTTCAGCATGGCAGCGGGTGAAGGCATGGGCGCAGCGGGCGCGAAAGCTGCACGAAGTCGGCGTGTGCGACAAGATGGGCGGCTGCCCTTCAATCACCTGCAAGCGGGCCTCGCGCGCGCCGGTCAGTGACGGAATGGTTTTCAGCAAGGCACGGGTGTACGGGTGTTGCGGATTGGCAAACAATTCCTTGACCGGGGCCTGTTCCACGACCTGACCGCCATACATTACCATCACCCGGTCCGCGATGCCGGCAATTACGCCCAGATCATGGGTGATCCAGACAATCGCCATGCCCAGTTTGGCGCGCAAATCCTTGACCAGTTCCAGGATCTGCGCCTGAATCGTCACGTCCAGTGCGGTGGTAGGTTCATCCGCGATCAGCACATCCGGGTCGCAGGCAAGGGCGATGGCAATCATCACGCGCTGGCGCATGCCGCCCGAAAACTGATGCGGATAGGCTGACAAACGGCTGCGCGCATCAGGGATGCCTACCAGTTCCAGCAATTCGACAGCGCGCACCTCGGCCTGTTTACCGGTCAACCCCATGTGTTCGCGCAAGGGCTCCATGATCTGCATGCCGATGTTGAACACCGGGTTCAGGCTGGTCATCGGGTCTTGAAACACAAACCCCACCTTGGCCCCGCGCACCCGGCGCAGGTCCTCGACGCTGACCTGCAAGATGTCGGTGCCGTTCAGCAGAACCTCGCCTGCGCGCACATCGGCCGGGGGCGAGGGCAGCAGACCGATCAGCGACATCATGGTGACGGACTTGCCTGACCCGCTTTCGCCGACAACGCCCAAAAGTTCGCCTTTGTGCAAATGAAAGCTGACAGAGTTCACCGCGTGAACCTCGCCGCCACGGGTGCGGAAAACAGTCTTGAGGCCCTTGACATCAAGGACGGGCAAGGCCCCATCGGGCATATGACACTCCCCAGGTCATTGTTATTTTTTGCTTATTCCGGTGTCTGCGCAGTACCAGCACTCGGTGTTCGACCAAGTGTTAGACATTTTTCATATTCCCGCAAGGCGGATTGTCGGGCTGACCTTGCGGAACGTGGCTTGGGCTTGACCGCGGCGTGCCCGCGTCGCAGGGTCTGCCCCTAAAATGCAGGAGAATGCGATGCCAGCCGTGCTGACCCCCCGACAGTTGCTGGACGTGTTGGTTGCTTTTCCGACCGTCAGCCGCGACAGCAACCTGCCACTGATCGACTGGGTGGAAGGCTATCTGGCCAGCCATGGTATCCCGTCATATCGCCACTGGAATGAAGATCGCAGCAAGGCTGCGCTATTTGCCCATGTGGGGCCGTGGGTCGAAGGGGCGGTGGTGCTGTCCGGGCATACCGACGTCGTGCCGGTGGACGGGCAGGATTGGGCGACCGACCCTTGGGTGGTGATTGAACGCGACGGGCGGCTTTATGGGCGCGGCACGTGTGACATGAAGGGCTATGACGCGCTGGCCATCTGGGCCTTGGTTGCGGCGCATCAGGCGGGCGTTGCGCGCCCCATGCAGATTGCGCTGTCCTATGACGAGGAAGTCGGTTGCACCGGGGCCCCCCCAATGATCGCCGCCATGCAAGGCGTGGTGCCCAAGGGCGGTGCCGTGGTTGTGGGCGAACCTTCGACCATGAAACTGATCACCGGGCATAAGGGCGGCACCGGGTATCATGTGCATGTGAAGGGGTTTGAGGTGCATTCGTCGCTGCTGCCCTACGGCGTGTCCGCGATCATGGAAGGCGCTCGGTTGATTGGCTGGGTCAATGACCAGAACACCGATATTCAGGCAAGACCACGGGGGGCGCTTGCGGCCACGTTTGATCCGCCCTTCACCACGCTGCATGTCGGCATGATCAGCGGTGGCACCGCACATAACATCACTGCTGGCGATTGCCGCTTTGCGGTGGAAATGCGCGTTGTGCCTGATGATGATATCAACGCCCTCGCCGCCGCGTTTGAGGCCGAGGCCGCGCGTCTGGATGCCGTGCTGAAAGCCGTGCGCCCCGAGGCAGGTGTGACCCTGACCCGCTTTTTCGGCGTCCCCGGCCTGCGCCCTGAAACGGATGGGCCCGCCGAGGCTTTGGTGCGCGGTCTGACCGGCGACAATGCGACCGGCGTGGTCAGTTATGGCACCGAAGCCGGGCAGTTTCAGGAAGCGGGTTATTCCGCAGTGATCTGCGGGCCCGGCGATATCGCGCAGGCGCATCAGGTGGATGAATATCTGGAAGTTTCGGAATTTGAGGCAGGCCATGCCTTCATGCGTAACCTCGTGGCAAGCCTGTTGTGACGCCGTTCCCGATCTCTGAGGCCACGCCCGCAACCCACACAGGCCCGCTGCCCGCCGCGTGCGACGTGGTAATCATCGGCGGTGGCGTCATGGGGGTGATGACCGCATGGTTTTTGGCGGAGCGGGGCCTGAGGGTCGTCTTGTGCGAAAAGGGCCGTATCGCGGGCGAACAATCCAGCCGCAACTGGGGCTGGATCCGGCAGCAGGGGCGTGACCCCGCCGAACTTCCGATCATGGTGGAAAGCCTCGCGATCTGGAAATCCCTGGCTTCTGAAATGGGTGAGGGGTTGGGGTTTCAGCAACAGGGCGTGATGTATCTGGCGGAATCCGACGCCGATCTGGCGGGGTTTGAAGGCTGGCTGCCCCACGCCCGCGCCAACGGGGTGGACACACGGATGCTGGCCCGGTGCGAGGTTGAGGCCAGCCTCGGCACCCAAGCCCACTGGAAGGGCGGATTGTTCACCGCTTCTGACGCGCGGGCGGAACCTTGGGTGGCGGTGCCATTGCTGGTGCAAGGGGCCGTGGCGCGGGGCGCGGTGGTGCTGGAAAACTGCGCGGTGCGCGCCTTGGATATCGCGGCAGGTCGCATTACAGGCGTGGTGACAGAACAGGGCCGCATCGCCTGTGATCAGGTCGTGGTGGCGGCGGGCGCGTGGTCGCGTTTGTTTCTGGGCGCGCATGGGGTGCCAATCCCGCAATTGTCGGTACTGGCTTCAGTCGCGGCCACCGACCCCATGCCGCAGGTCTTTGGCGGGGCTGCCGCCGACAACCACTTTGCCTTTCGCAGGCGCGTGGATGGCGGCTACACGCTGGCGGCAGGGGCTGTGCATGATTTCTTTTTGGGCCGCGATGCGTTCAGCAGTTTTGCCAAGTATTTGCCGGTGCTGAAAAAAGATATCAGGTCCACACATTTTCGCGCCAAGGCCCCGGCGGGCTATCCCGATGCCTGGGGCACGCCGCGCACTTGGGATGCGGACCGCACATCCCCCTTTGAACGCATCCGTGTCCTCAATCCCGCCCCCAACATGGGTACTTTGGCGGGGGTTCAGCAGGCCTTTGCCCGCGCCTTCCCGGCTTTGGGCCTGCCAAAACTGCGCACCACTTGGGCGGGCATGATTGACACCATGCCCGATGTGGTGCCCGTGATAGACCGAGCGGGTCTCGAGGGGCTGGTGATTGCCACGGGCCTCAGCGGCCATGGCTTTGGCATCGGCCCCGCCTTGGGCCGGGTGGTTGCCGATCTGGTGGCAGGGCGCGACGTGGGGCATGATCTGTCCCGCTTTCGACTGTCGCGATTTACAGATGGCAGCAAAATAGCGCCGGGGCCTGCGCTTTAGGCCTGCAATGAAACCGGGGCTTGCGGCGCGCCCGCGACAGGTTCACGTTGGCCGCAAAAAGGAGTCATAACCATGCCCGTCAAAAACCGCTTTGCCGAATTGCTGCCTGAAATCACCGCTTGGCGGCGCGATTTTCACGAACACCCCGAACTGCTGTTTGATGTACAGCGCACGGCGGGAAAAGTGGCTGATCTGCTGCGTTCTTTTGGTTGTGACGAGGTGGTGACGGACATCGGCCGCACCGGGGTTATCGGGGTGATCAAGGGGCGCAGCGATTCTGCCGGAAAGGTCGTCGGGCTGCGCGCCGACATGGACGCGCTGCCGATCATTGAACAAACCGGAGTAGACTACGCCAGCAAAACCCATGGCAAAATGCATGCCTGTGGCCACGATGGCCACACAGCGATGTTGCTCGGGGCGGCGCGCTATCTGACTGAGACGCGGAATTTTGACGGCACGGTGGTGTGCATCTTTCAGCCTGCCGAAGAAGGCGGTGGCGGCGGGCGTGAGATGGTAGCCGACGGGATGCTGGGGCGTTGGAACATTCAGGAAGTCTACGGTATGCACAACATGCCCGGCATCCCGGTTGGCCATTTCGCCATTCGCCCCGGCGCCATTATGGCTGCGGCTGACCAGTTTGAAATTGTGGTCACGGGCAAGGGTGGCCATGCGGCGAAACCGCATGACTGTGTGGATACTACAGTGGTGTCTGCGCATATCATCGTCGCGCTGCAAACCATTGCCAGCCGCAATGTTGACCCGCTGAAGCAGATCGTGGTGTCGGTCTGCACGGTGGAAACCGACAGCACGGCGCATAACGTGATCCCACAGGTCGTCAAGATGAAGGGCACCGTCAGGACGATGGATGCGGGCGTGCAAAGCTATGTCGAGGGACGGATTGCACAGATTGTCGAAGGCACGGCGATGGCCTTGGGGGCAAAAGCGTCGGTTCAATACAATCGGGGCTATCCCGTCACGGTGAACGCGCCTGACAACACCGACTATGCCGCACAGGTGGCGCTTGCGGTATCGGGGCAGGTCGATCCCAACCCGCCCCCGCTGTTGGGGGCCGAGTATTTCAGCTTTATGCTGAACGAACGACCGGGGGCCTATATCTTTCTTGGCAATGGCGACACGGCGATGGTGCATCACCCGGCTTATAACTTTGACGACAACGCCATTCCCTTTGGGTCAAGCTGGTATGCCGGAATGGCCGAGGCCCGGATGCCTGCGGCCTGACGAGCCCCGCATGAAAATGCTTGCAGGCGTTTGCCAAGCAACGGCAAAGTGCACGTCAAGGCTGTTGGCCCGGGCAACGCGTCGCTGGACCATAAAGGGTCGCCGAACGTGGGGCGAATGTCAAAACCGGGGGGCAGGATGGGGGCCAGGCAAGGGGCGGAGATCATAACAGGGCCGCCTCTGCGTATTGAACTGCTGGTCGTGGGCTTGTTGAACGACCTGCTGCGCGTCACCGGCCCGGATCTTCCCGCCGTGCTGCAAGCCACCGTGGCGAAACTTGGGCAGGCGTGCGGATTCGACCGGACCTTTATCTATCAGCGTCGCGCCGATGGCAGCTATTTCAACAGCCATGGATGGGTAGCCCCGGGGGTCGCCTCGCTGATCGGCAATTTGCAGATGTTCGAGGCGCAGCACATGCCGAACTGGTACGCTAGGCTTGCCACAGGTGAGCCCATTTTTGTGCCAGACGCCCACAAGTTGGATGATGGGCTGGCCGAAAAGGCCTTGCTTGCGGCCCAAGGCTTGCGGTCCACTTTGATGATGCCGATGGTACAGGATGGGGCGCTGATCGGGACCCTGGGTCATGCGTCTACCAAGGCAGTGCCAGGATTTTCGCAGGATGAGATGTTCTTGTTCGCGTCAGTCGCCCAGGCCATAGGCACGGTGTTACAGCGCGTGCAGGCCGAGACGGCCCTCGCAGCGTCACAAGGGCGGCTGGCCGCGACCCTTCGGGCGATCCCCGATCTGGTGGTCGAGGTGGACGGTGCCGGTGCCGTGGTCGCTTGCCACGGGACGGTGCCAGAGGGCATGATGCAGGCGCAGGCCATTCCACTGGGCCATGCCATTGAGGCCGCGTTCCGCGTGGATTTTGCCCTACTGGCCCGCAGCATGATGCGCGAAACAGATGCCTGCGGCCGTGCCGAGGACCGCCGCTACGGCTTTGACGCTCGCGGTGGCAGACGGTGGTATGATGTGTCGGCTGCGCGAGTGGACAATCCCGGGCAGCAAGGCAGGCCGGCCTCGGTGTTCGTGGTGCGCGATGTGACAGACCGTGTGCTGGCCGCCAGTGAGGCCGACTACCGCGAAGGGCTGATGGAAAGCCTGTTTTCCATGTCACCGCTGGCGTTTTTGCTGATCGATTATGTGACGGGTGACCTGGTCAAAGTGAATGCGGCTTTCGCCGCCCTATGCCGTGAAGATCGCGGGGCAATGACCACAGGTACGGTGGCGGCTTTGATCCCACCCGACAATGACCACCTGATCTACCAAACCGTGCAGCAACTGCGCGAAACCGGGCGCTATGGACCAATCACTGGAGCGTTGCTCCGTAAGGACGGCAGCCGCTTTTCAGTGGTGCTGCGCGGGTTTTCTTTCATCGATCTGGAAGGGCGGCGCAAGATCTGGACGATGGTAGAAGATGTGACAGAGTCTTTGGCGCAAACCCAAGCGTTGGAACAGCAAAAGCGCGACGCTCAGGACGCCCGCGCCAAGCTGGTCACGGCGGTTGAAGCCTTACCAGACGGCTTTGTGTTGTTCGATGCCGATGATCGGCTGGCCCTGTACAACCGCCGCTATCTTGAGATGATACCTGATCTGGCTGACATCGTTCGTGTCGGTGTGCGCTATGAAGATTTACTGCGTGCTTCGGTTGACCGGGGGATGCACAGTAATATTGCCGGTCGCGAGGACGCGTTTCTTGCGCAACAACTGATTGGTCGTCGCAGAAATCGCGTTGAGACCGAACATCTGATGACCGATGGCCGCATCATCAGCGTGCGCGAACATGCCACCCCGGACGGCGGCCGGGTCGGCCTGCGGATGGATGTGACAGAACAGCGCCGGTCAGAACGTCGGCTGGCCAACGTGATCGAAGGCGCGCAGGTCGGAACATGGGAATATGATTTAAAGACGGGATTGACCCGTATCAACCACCTCTGGATGACCATGCTGGGCTATGCGCCAGCGGCGGCGGATGGGGTCGTCTCAGCCGCTGAGTGGGAAGCCCTTCTCCATCCGCAAGATCTGCGCGTCGTCCATGACACCTTGGCACAAGTTGAGCGTCGCCAGATAGAACAGTTTGAATATGTGGTGCGGATGCGCCATGCGGCAGGACATTGGGTATGGGTGCAATCGCGGGGCCAAGTTCTGCAACGCGCACCCGATGGCAGCCCCGGCCTGATGGCAGGGGTGCATATCGATGTCTCAGCACTGGTCAAGGCGGAGCAACGGCTGGAGCGGCTGATCCACGGGGCCAAGGTTGGCACGTGGGAATATGACAACCGCAGTCAGACCAACCAGATCAATGACCGATGGGCCGAAATGCTGGGCTACAGTCGTGCGGACCTTGATCCGCTGACACTGGAGCGCTGGGCTGATCTGCTGCATCCCGACGATTATCAGATGATACTGGCGACAGAAACTGCGGCATTCGCAAAAGGCCAATGGACGTTTGATTTTCAACTGCGGGTGCGGCATCGCGACGGCCATTGGGTTTGGGTGCAATCGCGGGGGCAGGTGGTGGAATGGGATGCGCAGGGCACCCCGACTGTGCTGGCTGGCGTCCATCTGGATATCACCGAGGCCAAGGCGCAAGAACTGTCGCTGCTGCAAGAACGCGACACACTGACCACGCTGATGGACACCTCTATTTCGGGCATTACCGTGGTGGACGCCCGGGGCCGCATCGTCTTTGCCAACCATGAGGCCGAATCCGTGCTGGGCCGGTCGCTGCACGGGGTTGAAGGGCATGAGTTTGATAGCGACGCCTGGGGGATCACTGATCTGGACGGCAATCCGATCGAGGCTTCGCGCCTGCCTGTTGCAGTGGTGCTGGCCAACAAGACAACGGTGCGCGACTTTCGCCACCGTATCCATGCGCCGGATGGATCTATCCGTATCTTGTCAATCAACGCGGCCCCGTTGGCCACCCCCGGGGCCGATCTGGCCGTGGTCTGTTCTGTACTGGATATCACCGATACCCTTCGCGCCGAGGCTGCTCTGCGCGCCGCAATTGTCAAGGCCGAAGCCGCCAACCGGGCCAAATCGGAATTTCTGGCCACCATGAGCCACGAAATCCGCACGCCCCTGAACGGTGTGATGGGTATGGCCGAGGTGCTGGCCAGCCGCCTGACCAATCCCGAACAATTGTCGATGCTGCAGGTCATTCAGCAATCGGGCGAACATCTGCTGTCAGTGATCAATGATATTCTTGATCTGGCGCAAATAGAAAGCGGTCGGCTGGTGCTGGATGTGGCCCCCCTGCGCCCGTCCGAACTGCTGGCCCGGATTGAAGGTTTGCACGGGCTGGCAGCGCAGGAAAAGGGCATAGAGCTGCTGGTGGAGGCGTCGGTAGCCGCGTCAGACTTGCGGTTGGGCGACGCCAAGCGGTTGATGCAGATCCTGCACAATCTGGTCGGCAATGCGCTGAAATTCACCGACCAAGGCCATGTGCACGTGCGCCTGACCGCCACCCC
>JANNNF010000509.1:0-14132 GCA_031398405.1 Rhodobacterales bacterium
TGCAACGCGCCGTCGCGCTCGATGATGGCAGTGATCTTGCAACCGTCTTCTTCGGACAGGAACTTGGCCGCGTGATAGCCCACGTTGCCCAACCCCTGTACGATCACCCGCTTGCCATCCAGATCACCCGACAGACCCGCCCGTGCCGCATCTTCCGGATACCGGAAAAACTCACGCAGCGCATATTGAACGCCGCGCCCCGTAGCCTCGACCCGGCCCTGAATACCGCCCGCATGGGGTGGTTTGCCGGTCACGCAGGCCTTTGCGTTGATGTCAGTGGTGTTCATCCGGGCATATTGATCGGCGATCCATGCCATTTCCCGTTCGCCTGTGCCCATATCCGGGGCAGGTACGTTCTGTGCCGGGTTGATCAGGTCACGTTTGATAAGCTCGTAGGCAAAACGTCGAGTTATGGCCTCAAGCTCATGTTCATCCCACGCCCGGGGATCAATGCACAGCCCCCCCTTTGACCCACCAAACGGCGTCTCTACCAAAGCGCATTTGTAGGTCATCAGCGCGGCGAGGGCTTCTACCTCGTTCTGGTTCACCGAAAGGGCGTATCGGATGCCGCCCTTGACCGGTTCCATATGTTCGGAATGGACAGACCGATAGCCCGTGAACGTCTCAATCTTGCCGCGCAGCCGCACACCGAACCGAACGGTGTAGGTCGAATTGCACACGCGGATTTTCTGTTCCAACCCGGGGCTGAGGTCCATCAGACCCACCGCCCGGTTGAACATCAGATCGACCGAGTCCCGAAAGCTGGGTTCTCCAGTTACTTGCATGCCATTCCTCCCTGTCCGGCAAGGTACGATCCCGCACCCACAGGCACCCTAGCGACATTCCGGGAACAGCGCATCGTACAGATTTGACGAAACCTGATCGGTTGTGCCCAAATCGACGGCAAGATTGCGCAAAGTGATTCGTTACCCCCGATAGCGGAAAATCGCCGATTGCATCTTTGGGAATGAAACGCGGGTTGCCACACCGGCCACAATGGGCAGCGCACAACCCTGACCGTTTCGCCAAATCCCCCATGTCGGGTTTCGAACAGGGGTCTGCCATAATTTAGCCCGATCAAACTGAGTAGATAACGCCAACCGGTATGCCGTGACCTTTCGGCATGGATTTGAAGGATGGACCTGCTATGACCCAGCGCGCATCGACCATGGCCAAAGACAGCGTGATGTCTCGGCTCAGGATGTTTGGGCGCGACGAAAACGGATCGCTGATCGTTTTCAGCCTGATCTTGTTTGTGTTGATGGCCATGATGGGCGGCATTGCGGTTGATCTGATGCGGTACGAATCGACCCGGGTGCAGTTACAGCAAACGCTGGACCGCGCGACTTTGGCCGCTGCCAGCCTTGATCAGACGCTGGACGCCGAAGATGTGGTCGCCGATTACTTTGCCAAGGCCGGGTTGTCGGACAAACTGAAAAGCGTGTCGGTGGATGAAGGGGTGAACTTTCGCACTGTCACGGCGGACGCCAAAGCGGTCAGCAAGAACTTTTTCATGCACATGGTCGGGATCGATTCCATCGACGCCCCTGCCGCGTCGATTGCCGAACAGCGCATCACCAACGTGGAAATTGCGCTGGTGCTGGATATCTCGGGGTCGATGTATGTGACACCCAGCCGGATCGCCAATCTCAAAGTCGCGGCCAAGGATTTCGTTGATACGGTTCTGGCCAAAGACACGCAGAACAAAATCTCAATCTCGATCGTGCCCTATAACGGTCAAGTCAACCTTGGGCCGGATCTGTTCGGCAAGTTTAACGTGGGCAATCTGGTGAACCCGGTGGTCAAGGCGGAACACTATTGCCTTGACCTGCCAAGCTCGGTCTATTCCTCAACCTCGCTGTCGCGCAGCACCAGCTTTCCGCAGGTGCCGTTTGCAGATGCCTTTTCCTCGACGACCCAGGGCTCTGGCTACACCAACCTGCAAGGCCCGACCATTGATGGCCGCAACCTTTATTCCAACATGTGGTGCCAGCCCGGTTCGGCCAACTATGTGCGCGTCCATTCCAACAACATCTCCCTGCTTAAATCTCAGATTGATGGCATGGTTGCGGTTGGGGCCACCTCGATTGATCTTGGCCTGAAATGGGGCGTTACGCTACTGGACCCTGCCACGCGTGGTATTGTGTCGGAACTGGTAACATCGGGCAAAGTGCAGTCGCAATTCTCGGGTCGTCCGGCAAACTTTGATGATGATGAGACACTGAAGGTTGTCGTGCTGATGACGGATGGCGAGCATTTCGCGGCAGAACGCTTTAATGACGCGTATCGCAGCGGAAACACCAACGGCATCTGGCGTTCAAATGCGGATGGTACGTTCTCGATCTTCCATGCAAGCAAAGTTGTCAGCACAAGCGCCACCACGATTTGCAACAGCCGTCCTTACTGGGTACCCAGCGTGCTTAACTCCACTACCAACCTATACGGGGTCTGGCATTCGCGGCCCTGGAACGGGACAGTGCCTGTCACCACCGCCTGCTATGTGCCCACCACTACGACCTATTCCGGCTCAACCGCGCAGACCTGGCAACAGGTCTGGGCTGTCGCGCGGACCCAGTGGGTCGCTTGGCAGTTGTATGCCCGCGCCTTGGGAGGCACGAGCCCGACACAAGGACAGGTCTTCGCAACCTGGATGGCCAACTTCCGCACTACCGACGCAACCTCGTCTATGGACACCCGTCTGGACCAGTTGTGCGAAACATCGAAGGAGAAGGGCATCTTGATCTACGGGATCGCGTTTGAGGCCCCGACCCATGGTATCGATGTGGTCAAGGGCTGCGCCAACACCCCGGCATCGACCTACTTCTTCGACGTCAAGGCCGATGGCAAAATCTCGATCAAAACCGCGTTCCGGCTGATTGCCAGCAATATCAGTCAGTTGAGGTTGACCCAATGATGCGATTAATGCGGCGTCTCGCGGCGAGGTTCCGCCGCGAGGAAGGGACGGCGACTGTTGAATTCGTGCTGGCAATCCCTGTGTTGATGACCATCTTCATGGCGTCGTTTGAAAGCGGCATGTTCATGGTGCGGCATGTGATGCTGGAACAGGCGCTAGATCATGTGATGCGCGATTTACGGCTTGGGGTGATGGGCACGTCGATTACCCATGATCAGTTGCGCGACGCCGTTTGTGATCGCACCGTTATCATCAAGGATTGTCGCAACAGTCTGAAGGTTGAATTGCAGCCGATCAGCACCGAAACCTTCAGGATGCCCGCCATCCCCACCGGCTGTATCGACCGCTCTGCCGCGATAAACCCCAGTACAACGCCGGTCGCTGGCGGGTCAAACGAGCCGATGATCGTGCGCGTTTGCGTGCTGCAAAAACCGATGTTTCCGATGACCGGGGTTGGGTTGCGTCTGCGCCAGAACGCCGTTACGGGCGAATATGGCCTTGTGGCCATGTCCGTGTTTGCCAACGAACCGCGCTAAGGAAAGGGGGGCACATGACATTTATGACCCGACTGATGCGCCGGTTTTCACGCGCCGAAGATGGTAGCGTGACGGCCGAGGCCATAATCGTGATGCCCATGCTGATTTGGGCCTATCTTGCGCTGTTCGTGTATTGGGATCTGTTCCGATCCTACAACACCGTGCAAAAGGCGTCCTATACCATTTCCGATCTGATCAGCCGTCAGTCTGATGTCGATACCAAGTTTCTCGACGGCATGCTGACCATCATGAACTATCTGATTGACAGTGATCAAGATGCCAAAATGCGGCTGACCTCGGTGCAATGGATTGAAAAGGATCAGCGATTTGTGGTTCTGTGGTCCCGCTCTCCGGGGCGCGGTATGGCAGAGTTGACCAATACCACCGTGCAGGAAATGCAACCCTGGATTCCAACGATGACAGACGGCAATTCGGTGATCATTGTTGAAACCGCCGTGTCGTATAGACCGGCCTTTGATGCGGGTGTCGGCGCGCGCAACTTTACGGAATTTGTGGTGACGCGCCCCCGCAATGGCGCGCTGCGGATATGCCTTAAAACCGGCTGCCCGATCTGACAGTTGTTGCAAAGGGCGGGGCTCAGGGATCACCCGTGCCCGCCCCTTTCCGTTTCGCCGTCAGACAGCTATGGTTGCGCAAAACCGTCCGCCGGAGAGTTCCCTTATGCCTGTGTCCCGCCACTTGTTTGCTGCACTTTTGCTCGCAGGCATGGCATTGACCGGGGCTTGCGCCACTTTCCCAGTCCTCGCCCGCCTGCCACCTGACCTGACGGTTGAACAGCCGCGCCTGCTGCCACTGGACCAATTGCTGGCCCAAGCCAATGCCACGCCCCGCGCCACGGAAGGCACCGCGCAAGGCTTGGCAGCGCGCGCCGCCCGACTGCGCAACCGCGCCGCCCTGATGCGCGGCCCGGTGCACGACCCCGCCACCCGCGCCCGGCTGTCTGCGGCGATTGTTGCGGGCACCGCCTGACCGCACGGCGTTGCGCGCGCGCCGCCAAACCGCTAACAGGCAGGCAACACAATTCCCCAGAGGTTCGCCATGCCCACAACCCCGTTGCGTCTTGGAATTGCCGGTCTGGGAACAGTCGGCATTGGCGTGGTCAAGATCGTGCAGGACCACGCCGCCCTTATCGCCGCCCGCACGGGGCGTGATGTGGTGATCACCGCTGTATCCGCCCGGGACCGAGCCAAAAACCGCGACGCCGATCTGTCTGCCTACGCGTGGGAATCCGACCCGGTGACCTTGGCACGCCGCGATGATGTGGATGTGTTCATCGAGGTAATGGGCGGCCATGACGGCCCCGCCAAAAACGCGACTGAAGCCGCGATTGCCGCGGGAAAAGACGTGGTGACCGCCAATAAGGCGTTGCTGGCACATCACGGTCAAGCTCTTGCCTTGGCTGCCGAACATGCGGGTCTGGTGATCCGGTTTGAGGCCGCTGTTGCAGGCGGTATCCCGGTGATCAAGGCGCTGACCGAAGGACTTGCCGCCAACCAGATCCGCCGGGTGATGGGGGTTATGAATGGCACCTGCAACTACATCCTGACCCGGATGCAAAGCGCGGGCCTGCCCTACGATCAGGTGTTTGAGGAAGCCCGACAACTGGGCTATCTGGAAGCTGACCCCAACTTAGATGTTGGCGGCATTGACGCGGGGCACAAACTGTCGCTGCTGGCCGCCATCGCCTTTGGCACCGAAGTTTCCTTTGATGAAGTGGAACTGCAAGGCATCGGCAACGTGTCGATCGACGACATTCGTCTGGCCGAGGATATGGGCTACCGCATCAAACTGCTGGGCGTGGCTCAGATGACCGGTCGCGGGCTGGAGCAACGTATGACCCCTTGCCTGGTCCCCACCGCCAGCCCACTGGGCCAGCTGCAGGGTGGCACGAATATGGTGGTGCTGGAAGGGGATAGCGTCGGCCAGATCGTGCTGCGCGGCCCGGGTGCGGGCATGGGGCCAACCGCCAGCGCGGTGATGGCCGATGTGTGCGACATCGCGAGGGGGCTGCGCTTGCCGACGTTCGGGGTGCCCGCCGCCGCCCTTGCCAAGCCGCAAGCGGCCAAAGCTGCCACCCCCGCGCCGTATTACCTGCGCATGACCCTGCTGGACAAACCCGGTGCGTTGGCGAAAATCGCCACCTGTTTGGGCGAGGCCGGGATCTCGATCGACCAGATGCGGCAGTATGGCCATGTCGGCGTTCATGCCACAGTCTTGATCGTGACGCATAAGGCCACGCCGGGCGACGTAGCCCATGCCATCGCCAGCTTTGTAGGCACTGGGGTGATGGTCGATGCTCCGGTGGCGATCAGGATTGAGGAAGTCTGACACCAAATAAGCCAACATTCTGCGGCTGTTAGCGCTGACACTGGCTTGCGTGGACCGCCACCTTGCCGCTAGAGCCTTAGTGACCTCATTCTGCGCAAAGGAATTATTCTCATGTCTGAAGTCCGCGATTTTCAAGACCGTCTGTTGTCGCTCGGCCTTGCCCGTGTGTCCGAAGCGGCGGCTTTGGCCTCGGCGCAGTTGATCGGCCGGGGCGATGAAAAGGCGGCGGATCAGGCGGCGGTCAACGCGATGCGGGATCAGTTGAACCTGCTGGATATCGCGGGCGTTGTGGTGATTGGCGAAGGCGAACGCGATGAGGCCCCCATGCTTTTCATCGGCGAAAAGGTCGGTACTGGGAACGGACCTGCCGTCGATATTGCGCTGGACCCGCTGGAAGGTACTACGCTGACAGCGAAAGACATGCCCAATGCGCTGACGGTTATTGCAATGGCTCCACGTGGGACTTTGCTGCATGCCCCTGATGTTTATATGGAAAAGCTGGCAATCGGCCCGCATTACAAGGTCGGCGTCGTTACAATGGCGATGACCCCGTCGGAACGGGTTTCGGCACTGGCGGCTGCCAAGGGCGTGTCCACTGAGAACATCACCGTCTGCGTGCTGGAACGCCCGCGTCATGAGAATATGATCGAGGAATTGCGCTCTACCGGGGCCTCGATCCGGCTGATCACCGATGGCGATGTGGCAGGGGTCATGCACTGTGCTGAACCTGAAACCACCGGAATTGACATGTATATGGGGTCAGGCGGTGCGCCTGAAGGCGTGTTGGCGGCGGCGGCGTTGAAGTGTATGGGGGGGCAGTTTTTCGGTAAGCTGTTGTTCAGAAACGATGATGAACGGGCACGGGCGCAGAAGGCGGGCATCACCAACTTTGATCGGGTTTATACCCGCGATGATCTGGTGCGCGGCGATGTGATCTTTGCTGCGACGGGTGTGACCAGTGGATCTCTGCTCAGCGGCATAAAGCGCGAACCTGGCTGGATTACGACCGAGACGATACTGATGCGGTCCAAAACAGGGTCAGTGCGGCGGATGACCTATCGCAGTCCGCTGCGGTCATAGCAGCTTTAGTTGATCTTCCAGCCAAGGCCATTCGGCAATGGCCGGCTTGATCACCTGATTTTGCAATAAAATCCGTAGTTGAGCCGCAATCTGCCCCGGCATGTCGCGCAACATTCCGGCCCGTGCCGACAGGGAAAGTGTTCTGTGCAGCGGTGCGAAGGGCAGGGGGGTCACATCCACGCTGGTGCGAAAGCGGGCAGCACGGTGCAGGGCCAGTGGGGTCAGAATCGTCCAGCCCGCACCACTGGCGACCATGGCAAGGATCGCATGATAGCTGTCCAGTTCGAACCGATGCGCTGGCCTAAGTCCTTGATGTGCAAGGTGTGCCGCAATCTGGCGACCCATCAGATGGCGGGCAGTATATTGGATAAGCGGCAAATCGGCAGCCCGGATGCCCTTTGGGGCAACGGCCACAAACGGATCGGCGAGCAGGGGGTGCACCTCGCGCCAGCCATCATCGCCCGCAGATTCCGTGCCAAAATCAGCCGCAACCGCAACGTCGAGGGCGCGAGCTTCCAGCTGGTCCAGCAAGCGGTGACTGGCCCCGGTTTCCAGCAAAAAGCGGCAGCCACGCAGTTCGCACGACAGTTGATGCAGCAGGGCCGGGGTTACGTCGGCGTCAAAATCCTCAATCATTCCAAGGCGTAGCGTGGTCAGTGCAGCAAGATCGGCCATCGCCAGTTCGGCCCGTGCCTCGGTTGCGGCATTGAGGATGGTTTGGGCGTGGCGGCGAAACATCGAGCCGGCTGGGGTCATGCGCATGGGGCGTGCGCCGCGGTCCAGCAGGGGGGTGCCAAGGGCGGCCTCTAACCCGGCCACTTGCTGGCTGACTGCAGAGGGGCTGACACCCAGCCGGCGTGCGGCGGCAGAAATCACACCTTCCTCGGCTGCAGCGAGGAAAACCTCGATCCCCCAGAGGGTTACGCGCCCTTCAGGATCTGCCATTCCGGAATCAGAGCTTGGACAGTTTGGATTGCAGCTCTGCCAGTTGCCGCTTGATATCGGCCAAATCGCCGGAAGTTTCTTCCTCTTTCGCGGGGCCGGACGATCCCCAGGCAGGCAAGCCGCCCATCATTGTTTTCAAGAACGCCTCTTGCTGCTTGCGCAGCAAATCGAAGCCCGGAACCGCAGCCAAAGGATTGGGAATTCCGGTCAGGCCCCCCATCATCTTGGCCTGATTTTCGCGCAGCATCGCAAAGGACGACGCAAGGAACTGCGGCACAACCGATTGAATTCCCGAGGTATAACTGCGCACAAGATCTGTCAGCACATCCACTGGCAGGACGTTTTCGCCTTTGGATTCGTGCTCGGCCACGATTTGCAGCAGGTATTGGCGGGTCAGATCGTCGCCCGACTTCAAGTCAACAATCTGCACCTCGCGCCCCGCGCGGATGAAGCCTGCGATATCCTCCAACGTCACATAATCCGAGGTTTCGGTGTTGTAGAGACGGCGGCTGGCGTAACGCTTTATCAGCAGCGGTTTGGCAGTATCGGCCATTGGAACCCTTCCTGAATTCTGTGCGGGTGCAGCGCAGCGTAGCGGGGCTTTGCACAAAAAGAAAGGGCGGGCTATGAAGCCCGCCCCTTGGCGCAAAACAATAGGGAGGAATTGTTAACGCCTTGATCTTCTGAATTACTTCGCTGCGGTTGCGACTTTTTTCGCAGCGGCGGTCACTTCGGTCGATGCTTTCTTCACAGCGGCGGTAGCCTCTTCCGATACGTCCTTGCCAGCAGCCAACATCAGTTCAACAGTTTCCATCTGCACTTTTTTCGCAATTTCGGCGAAAGCAGCCAGATTTTCGGCAGCCATTTCAGCAGCGGCCGAAGCAAAGTCGGTGGCAGCTTTGGTGTAGTCAGTCGGCTCGGTTTTCGCTTTGGACACATCGCCCATTTTCGCGATCGAGTCTTTTACCCATTTGGTCGTGATTTCGGTCGACTTTTCAGCAGCTTCCAAAGCGACTTTCGAGAACTTCTCAGCGAAAGCTGCTTGGGTTTTGAAAGCGTTCTGGAACGCGGACGAGTCAACCGGGAAGGAAGCCATCATGTCCTGCATCATTTTGGTCATATCGTTGGTTTTGGTCATCTGAACTCTCCATTTGGTCGGGTGATCGCCCGTTTTCTGATGAAACAGATATACATGCTGCACTGCAGCATTTCAAGGTTTATTCTGCGGTGCAGCAGAATCTTCGCATATTTATACGGGGGTTTGGCGCAACCTGTGGGGTAAGTGCCCTAAGGGCAGGCAAGAGTTTGAGAATGCATCATTAATTGGCAACACCGCAAAATTCAGTCTGGATATCAAGCGTAGAGACGCCGCAAAAAAACCCGCAGAAGATCTGTAGACACGCGCAACACTGCGGCAGCGCGATAAGCGTTTTTCGCCACTTGCCGCGAATCAGGCAGTTACATAGGTGCCCGGTGCGGGGGCAAGACCGTCACCCGGAACTCGGGCAGCCACTTGATCGCCCGATCGTTCCGCCAGCCAGGCGCCCCACCGGGGCCACCAACTGCCGCGTGTAAATGTGGTGCCGTCCTTCCATGCCTCGGGCAGGCCATCGACCGGGGCAGGGCTGGTGTAGTGGCCGTATTTGTCTTTGTCGGGCGGGTTGATGATGCCTGCAATATGGCCCGACTGCGACAGGATGAATGTCTTGTCTGTCGACCCCATCTGCCGAATGGAATTGAAGCTGCCTCGCCAGTGGGCGATGTGATCGGTTTCACACGCGATGGCACAGAGGGGCAGTTTTACATCCGACAAATGCGTTGGGGTGCCGAACACCGGGAAAGTGCCCTTGGCAAAGCCATCGCCCTGACAAAGGCCGCGCAAATACTCCAACGCCATTTTGGCAGGCAGATTGGTGCCATCGCCGTTCCAGAACAACAGATCAAAGGCGGGTGGGGCCTCGCCCATCATGTAGCTTCTTATGGCGGGGGCATAGATCAAGTCGTTCGATCGCAGGAAGGAAAAGGTGCGCGACATGAAGAACCGTGACAGGATGCCGTCCTGCGCGGACTGGCGTTCGATGCCATCGACAAAATCGTTGTCAAGAAACACCCCAACCTCGCCCGGATCAGAGAAATCGGCGAGCGTGGTAAAGAAAGTGGCAGATTTAACCGAAGTATCGCCTGCCTTTTGCAGATGCGCGAGCGCCAGACCAAGGGTGGTGCCTGCGATGCAATAGCCGACGGCATTGATCTGGGGTTCTTCGGTGATGCGGCGCACCTCGGCCATCGCACGCAAGAAACCGTCGCGGATATAATCGTCCATGCCAACGTCGGCGTAGGTGGCATCCGGGTTGATCCAGGACACCACGAACAGGGTATAGCCTTGATCGACAATCCATTTGATCAGGGAATTGGCGGGCTTCATATCCATGATGTAGAATTTGTTGATCCATGGCGGAAAGATCAGCAGCGGGGTTTTATGCACCGTTTCGGTGGTGGGGGCGTATTGGATCAGTTCCAGCAGGCGGTTGCGGTAGACCACTGACCCCGGTGTAGTGGCGATATTGCCGCCGACCTGAAAGGCCTGCTTGTCGGCCAGCGTCACCACGAGTTCGCCCGAATTGGCCTCTATATCGCGGACTAGATTTTCCAGACCTTGCACCAGACTTTCGCCATCGGTGGCCACGGCGCGCTCCAGCGCATCTGGGTTGGTGCCAAGAAAATTGGTCGGGCTGAACATATCGACGATTTGCCGGGTAAAATATTCAATCCGGCGTTTGTCGGTAGGGTCGATGTTTTCTATATCATCCACCGCAGTGGAAATCGCTTCGGAGTTCAGCAGGTATTGCTGCTTGAGGTAGTTAAAGAAGGGGTGCGTGTCCCACAGTGGGTTTTGAAAACGGCGATCTTTCGGGGTGGGGTCGGGCGGTGCCTTGAATTCACCTTTGGCTAACACTTGCTGCGCTTCGACGTAGTGTTTCAGCGATTTGCCCCAATAGCTGATCTGATGCTCCAGCATCTTGGCGGGGTTTTGCATCATTTCCGTAAGATAGGCGGCAGCGGCCTTCATATAGACGTCGTTCGAGGGACCGGCGAGGGCGGCATCCGCCTGTTTTCGTTGGGTCATGGCTTGGGTCAGGCGTTTTGACAGGGCATCAACCTTGGCAAGATTGTCATTTAGTCGTAGCTGCCGCGCACCATCGCTGTCTTCTGTTGTCATACTACTGTTTCCCCCCTACATTGCTGCTATGCAGCATTGCGTCTTTGTATCTGGCGCACATTACACCGGGATAAGCCCTAGCGACCTTTGGGGCAAGGAGACGCGTTGAAGTATATGGCGACCTACGATTTCATGGAGAGTATCCGTAACACCAATGAATGGATGGGCGCTACTGCGCGGGCCATGTCGTCGTATCCGGTGTTTGCCCTGTCGATGAACCCGATGCTGCCAATGATGGCGGCGTGGGGCGAAGTGACGGAACGGTCATTCCGGCGCATGGTGGCAAAACCGGATTGGGGCATCCGGTCGATTGTCGGGCCCGACGGACAGGATCATCTGGTGGACGTGACGCCGGTTGTGGACAAACCTTTTGGCAGTCTGGTTCATTTTGCCGTACGTCGCAGGGCACCCATGGCACGCCGTGTGCTGCTGGTGGCACCGATGTCGGGGCATTATGCGACGCTGCTTCGGTCTACCGTTTCCAGCCTTCTGCCCGATTGTGACGTCTACATCACCGATTGGCACAATGCGCGCGACATTCCGGTATCGGCGGGTAAGTTCGATATTGAAGATTATACGCTGTACCTTGCCGAGTTCATGAAGGTGCTTGGGCCGGACACGCATGTGATTGCTGTCTGTCAGCCGGTGCCGTTGACATTGGCTGCGACCGCCTATCTGGCCGCACAAGACCCTGACGCGCAACCGCGCAGCCTTACCCTGATTGGCGGGCCGGTTGACCCGGATGCTGCTGCGACAGACGTGACCGATTTTGGCCGTCGGGTGACCATGGGGCAGTTGGAGCGAACCGCTATTCAGCGGGTTGGTTTCAAATACAAAGGGGCAGGGCGTCAAGTTTATCCGGGAATGTTGCAGCTGCAAAGCTTCATTTCGATGAACGCCGAACGCCATTCCAAGGCGTTTTCCGAACAGATCATGCGGGTGGCGCGTGGCGAAGGCGGCGATCACGACGCGCACAACCGATTCTACGACGAATATCTGGCGGTGATGGATATGACCGCCGAGTTTTATCTTTCCACGGTAGAGCGGATTTTCAAGAACCGCGAAATCGCGCTGAACGAGTTTGTGGTGGACGGGACGCCCGTGGACATGGGGGCGATCACTAAGGTTGCGGTGATGATTGTGGAGGGGGCGAATGATGATATCTCGGCCCCCGGTCAATGCCTCGCCGCGCTGGACTTGCTGACCAACCTACCCGCCTCCAAGAAGGCACAGCATCTGGAACCTGGTGCTGGGCATTACGGGATTTTCGCGGGCAAAAGCTGGCGGTTGAACATCCGGCCTTTGGTGCTGGGGTTTATTGATGCCAACTCGGCCAAGCCGAAAGCCAAAATCGCGCTCGCCGCGACGAAGTGACTATTTCAGCAGCAGCGGCCCCGCCAGAAATTGGCGCAAGGCCGCTGTGACAGCCTCTGGCTGTTCCAGCGCGGGCAAATGGCCTGCGCCCTTGATCACCTGAAGGGTGGCATAGGGCATCAGCCCCACAGTAAACTCTTGCCGCCGCACCGGCACCAGCGTGTCATATTCCCCTGCCAGGATCAGAGCCGGCAGCATGGCGCGGCGCAGGGTTTTTTGCTGATCCGGGCGGCGTTGCAGGGCACGCGACTGACGTCGAAAAGTGTCCGGGCCAAGGCCAAGCGCCATTTCCTCAATCGCGGCGATGATATCGTCGCGGGCATCAGTCGGGGCGAGGGCTTGGGCTGGGATTTCATCCGCCATCGCTTGCAGCAGGCGGCCCGATTTGGCGGCGATGATGCGGGATTCGCGGGCGGCCGCGGTTTGCGGGGCCTCGGCCAAGGGATCAGTAGACAGCAGCACCACGCGGGTGACGCGGTCCGGTGCGCGCCGGATGATATCCAGCGCCACGTCGCCGCCAAGGCCGTGGCCAATCAGCGCAAACTTTGGCGGCAAGTGGGGCAGGGCTGCAGCTGACATTTCCTCAACTGTGTTGCCTGTGGTCGGCAGGATCAGCGTCTGGCTGTGCATGGACCCAAGGGCGACGATCTGCGGCAGGAACGCACGGGCATCAGCCATAAAGCCGGGAATAAAAACCAGCGGGTCGGTCACAGCCGGCGCGCCCATTCCACGATCAGGTCGATCACCGGTTCGGTTTGCCCCGGGCTCATCACATCGCCCGCAATCACGTGTGACAGCGGGTCGTCGCCGGCCTGCATTTGGCGTGGCTCCAGTTGCACCGGGCCACCCCAACGGTCTGCGAAGGGCGGAATGGCTGTGGGGTCGATCACCTGATCTTGTGGGGAATAAAGGATCAATGCCGGGGCCTTGGCTGTGCTGTAATCCGTTGCTTTGGCTGCGCGCACCAAGGCTGCCATCGGGAACAGCGCCGTGGTGGGATAGGAGGTGGTCCAGTATTTGCCCTGCGCGTCGTTCAGCGGGGTAAAGCTGCGGATCGGACCGACCACCAAAGGTGCCCACCAGCGCGCCAGCGGCAGGTCAAGCACCCTTGCCCCGGTGGAATAAAGCCCGAAGTTGGGTGAGATCAGGACCACCCCTGCCAGGTTGCGTGACAGGGCAGGGTCGGCGGTGGCCATCGCCGCCAGCGTGGCCCCAGTCGAGGTGGAAATCACCAAGACCCGGTCGCCAAGGCGGCGGCCGATTGCCATCGCCTCGGCCATATCCTCAAACCAATCACCTGCAGCTGCGGTGCCCATGGCGGCAGACCCTCGCCCGTGGCCTGCAAGCCGGGTGTAGAACAGGTTCGCGCCAAGCGCCTTTGCCACCTCGTCCGGGACAGGGCGGATTTCCTCAGCTGAGGCTGAAAATCCGTGAAGGTAGATGACTGACAGGGGAGTCTTTGCGCCCTTGACCCCGGCCCATTGAATACGCTTGGCCGCACCGGGAATAATGTCGGAATATTGCTGTTCTGACATCTGCAGCCAAATATCAAGATCGTCCGGCAACGCGCTGACCTGAAAAGCTATTTCCCGATCAAAAGGCTCACCGGGGGCAAAGTCCCAGATCGCGGCCAATACCAGAATGGTGCAAATAAGGGCACGCCCCAAAATTTTGCCAAAGCGCTGCATGTGCTAGCTTTCCGTTGTTTCGGTGA